>JAMOMQ010000017.1 GCA_027066995.1 Flavobacteriales bacterium | reverse complement strand
AATCGATTATTTTCGGTTTAATTTCATGTTGATTTTTCCATTGCAAGTATTCAATAATATAGATATAACTTTGCAGAACTTTTGGTTGTTTATACATTGAGAAAAATTTTGCTATAAATTTAGTTATATTTTTAAATATCCCTCATTGGTTTTATCAAGTGAAAGGTGTTTTTATACCAAAGCGATATACAAATTAATCCAATTTTCGTTTCATTTTCGCCTACCCATCGTCAAAACAATCGTTCGTAGCTATGGCTACTACTATGTTTTTTACTTGATTAAACTAAAATTATTGATTTGGTATTTTTGAATTACAACTTGAGAAAATTTGGTTTTACAATTTCCGGCTTATTAAATAAAAATATTTATAAATTCACTGCAATCTGCGCCGCCAATCGGGCGTTATTTAAAACCAGCTGTATGTTGGAAACCAAACTTTGACCTTGGGTTAATTCTTTAACTTTGGCCAGTAAAAACGGTGTGCTTTCCTTACCTTTAATGCCTAATGCTTGTTGTTCGGCTATTGCTTTATCAATAGCTTGTTTCATAACTATTTCATCCAGAGCATCGGATTCGGGAACCGGATTGGCAATAACAACACCTCCTCTTAATCCGACCTCCCATTTGGTTTGTAACAAATCAGCTATTTCTTCAGGAGTATCCATTTTATAATCCACCTCAAACCCGCTTTTACGGGTGTAGAAAGCCGGTAATTCTTTGGTTTGGTAACCTAAAACCGGCACTCCCATGGTTTCTAAATATTCTAAGGTTAAACCCAAATCCAAAATAGATTTGATACCGGCACACACCACTGCCACATTGGTGTGGGCCAGTTCCTGCAAATCAGCAGATATATCAAAAGTTTTTTCGGCACCACGATGAACACCACCAATACCTCCGGTTGCAAATACTTTGATGCCTGCCAGTTCGGCCGCTATCATAGTGGCTGATACCGTTGTAGCACCGGTCATTTTTTTTGAAAGAATATAGGGTATATCACGCCGGCTGGTCTTGATGACCGATGTGCCTTGCTTGGCCAACATTTCTATTTCATCAACTGTTAAGCCTATTTTTATCTGTCCGTTCATTAAAGCTATAGTCGCCGGTATGGCGCCGGCTGCTCTAACGGTTTCTTCTACTTGCAAAGCGGTTTGCATATTTTTAGGATATGGCATCCCGTGAGAAATAATGGTCGATTCTAAAGCGACAACCGCCTTTTTAGTTTGTAAAGCATGCGCCACTTCAGGTTTTATAGCCAAATATTTATGCATTATTTAAAATATTTTTTAGTTGTTCGGGAGACATTTTAGGGCTAACAGCCGCATTTGACCCAACAGTCAATGCTGCCGCAGCCATACCATAATCCGCCATCAAATTTATATCTAAATCCTTTGCATCGGCATAAACCAATCCGGATAGAAAAGCATCTCCCGCACCAATGGTATTATAGACTTGCGAAGGTATGGATTTTTTATGGACTATTTGATGCTCATCACCGAAAATAACACCATCTTTTCCAAGAGTTATAAAAACTTTTTGCACACCTTTATTCAAGAAAAACCGCACTAATGTTGACAAGCCGGTTTTACCGGTTATTTGTATATCGCTTAATATTTGTGCTTCCAGCAAATTGGTTTTTAAAATATACAAGTGTTCTAAAATGGGCAGAGCTCTTAAAGATTTTTTACCCGAAACCGTATCTAAAATAAATTTGGCTCCTTGATATTTTTCTACAATACCACTTAAAATATCAGCCTTAAAATTGGTTTCCAACACAATATAACCGGTTTTTAAATTATTTTTCAAATTATTGACAAACAACGCTTTATCCAACTCATCATATAATTGCATTGCCGAAATACCCACAGCCAAATCGTGATGTTCGTCCATAACTGCTAAAAATGTAGCAGCCGATTGATTTTTTAAAAACAGACTTTCGGAAATATTTATTTGTTTTTGTTGACAATCGTCTATTAAAAAACGGCTAAAAGGATCGTCGCCAAAGACACCCGAAAAATTTACATTAAAGCCTAAAAGTTTTAAATTTTCGGCGATATTGCGCCCCACCCCACCGGCCGAAATAGTCATACGACCAATATTGGCATCCTTATATATCAATTTTTCTTTCGAAAAACCGGTAATGTCTGCATTGGCCGCCCCAAAAACGGTAATTTGGATAGATTTGGACATTTGTTTCTAAAATATTTGATAAATTTACAAGATAATTTTCATATTATGAAATCAAGATTTGACAAAATTTTTAAAAAACACCCTGCAATTATAGGCATGATACACCTGGCAGCTTTACCGGGCACTCCTAAATATCAAAACAATACAAAAGCTATTATTGATAAAGCCTTAACAGAAGCTCATCTTTACAAAAAAGCCGGTATTCACGCCTTGATGATTGAAAATATGCACGATGTGCCTTATGTTAAAAATAATGTGGGGCATGAAATCAGCAGTTTGATGGCCATCATTGCTTATCTTATCAAAAAGGAAACCGGTTTACCTTTGGGAATACAAATTTTGGCCGGCGCCAATCAAGCAGCCCTGGCAGCCGCTCTCAATTCGGGTGCTGATTTTATACGAGGCGAAGGTTTTGTTTTTGGACATTTGGCCGATGAGGGGTATATAGACAGCAATGCCGCTACACTGCTGCGCTACCGAAAACAAATTGGAGCCGAACATATTGCCGTTTTTACGGATATAAAAAAGAAACACAGTTCGCATGCCCTGACTGCCGATTTGGATATTGTTGAAATGGCACACGCAGCAGAATTTTTCTTATCGGACGGTGTCATTGTTACCGGAGTGCATACCGGATCGGAAGCTGATATAAAAGAACTTAATAAAGTCAAAGAAAATACCGGCTTACCGGTAATAGTAGGTTCGGGAGTGAATGTTGATAATGTTAACCAATACTTGCCGATTGCCGATGCCTTAATTGTAGGATCCTATTTTAAAAAAGACGGATATTGGGCTAATGATGTTGATTATGAACGTGTTAAACAGTTTATGAATACGGTATATCAATTATTATGAACCAGATAAAACGACAAATCATCATAGGAAACATCCTTGCTATAATAGGAGGCCTGCTTTTATTTAGCGGAGATATGCTTTTATATTATAATGGCCGGCATACAAATCGTTTGCAAAATATGGCCGTATCTGCCGACTGGCGTATTATTTCAAGTGGTGTTTTAGCCTTATTGGCAACTTGGTTTTATTTATTTGGTTTAATACCTGTTTATTATGCCTTTAAACCTGACAAACCTTGGATACGCCATACCGTAGTTCTATTATTTGCGGCTATTTTGATAGCTTATGGCGTTGTGCACGGTGTCTATACCGCCATTGCAACTTCAGCCAAAATAGCCTATCAAAACCATTTGGATATCACAGAAAGCAGCCGGTTGGCGATCAAAGTCAATCAAACCGTCCGGTTATTTGTTTATCCGCTTTTTGCTTTGCTGTCGGGTTTATTTATCTATCAAGTATGGACGCAAAAAACTTTATATCCCAAATGGATGGTATTTTTCTTTCCTTTATTACCGTTTTTATTACGAAAACCTATTCGGAATCTGTTGCAAGGTGCAGACCTAACCATTATTTCAGGAGGCTATTTAAATCTGATATTAATTGTCTTTTTTATGGCTTCTCTGATTGCTTTAAAAAATTATAATACGAGGTAAATTGTTTTTTTTATAATTAAAGCTTCTACATTTAATTAATTATCAATGCGCTTCATACCAGTTATTCCCTACTCCAATATCCACGGTTAACGGCACATCCAATTTTACGACATTTTCCATTTTCTCTTTGATTAAGCTTGTGACCTGCTCTACTTCTTTACTTGGTGCTTCAAAGACCAGTTCATCGTGCACTTGCAATAACATTTTAGTTTGAAAAGCTTTTTTTAATTCGTCTTGAATTTCTATCATTGCTTTTTTGATGATATCCGCTGCACTTCCTTGCAAGGGCGCATTTACCGCATTGCGTTCGGCGGCAGCCCGCACTATGGCATTACGCGAATCGATATCACGCAAATAACGGCGGCGTCCCAAAATGGTTTCGGCATAGCCTTTTTTACGCACCTTGTCCACTTGGCCGGCAATATATTTTTTGAGCGTAGGATAGGTTTCAAAATAGGTATCTATCAATTTTTTAGACTCGCTGCGGCTCAATCCTGTTTGTTGACTCAAACCGTGTGCCGACAGCCCGTAAATAATTCCGTAATTGACACTTTTGGCGTGTGAACGTTGTTCTTTGGTTACTGCTTCAATGGGAATACCAAATACCTTGGCAGCAGTGGCACGGTGAATATCTTCTCCTTTTTTAAAGGCTTCGAGCATCTCGGCATCTTGGCTAAATGTGGCTATCAACCGCAACTCTATTTGCGAATAATCGGCAGAGATAAGTTTGTGTCCCTTTTCGGCCACAAAAGCTTTACGAATTTCTTGTCCCCATTTGGTGCGTATGGGAATATTCTGCAAATTAGGATCGGTGGAACTCAAACGACCCGTAGAGGTAACCGCCTGGTTAAAATGGGTATGAATACGTCCCGTTACCGGATTGATTTGCTTTGGTAACGAATCTATATAAGTGGATTTGAGCTTGGTCAAACTACGCCATTCCAGTATTTTTTTGATGATTTCATGTTTATCCAAATATTTTTTTAAAACCTCTTCGGAAGTAGAGTATTGTCCGGTTTTGGTTTTTTTGGCTTTACTATCTAATTGCATTTTTTCAAACAGAATCAATCCCAATTGTTTGGGAGAACCTATATTGAAGGTTTTTCCGGCCAATTCGAATATCTCTTTTTCCAAACGGGCTATTTCTTTTTGAAGTTTCGCATCAATTTCTTTTAAAATAGTAACATCCAATTTGATACCGGCCAATTCCATATCGCCCAAAACCTTCATCAAGGGCATTTCGAGATTAAAATACAAATCCTTGGCATCGGATTGATTGAGTTTTTCGAGCATCACGTCTTTCAGCCGTAAACTGATATCCGCTTTGAGCGCCGCATAATTGATCCAATCTTGCTCGGTGGATTTTTTACCGGGTTTTTCTATCTTTAAATTCAAATAATTTTCGGCCAAAATTTCCAATTCGTTACGCATCTCGGGGTTGAGCAGATAATGAATCAGCATGATATCATACAAATTGCCTTTTAAGTCTAATTTGTTATAAGTCAGTAGTTTATAAAACTCTTTTAAATCATAGCCTGTTTTAGATTTTTGATTGTTGGATACAAAATCTTTAAACTTATACAATTCTTGCTGTATTTCTTTTTCGACCGCAAAGTGATAGACCTTACCCGGATTAATGGCGGTTGCCAAATAGTATTTCTCTTGTTCAAAGGCAAAACGACCGGGGTAGTGGCTCAATGCCGCTTCATTGGCTTGACGAAGTTTTTCTAACAGTAATTCTTTGGCTTTAGGGGTTTCTACGGCTTGGTAAAATTTGTCCCAAGTTTCAAAAGTTTGATAAGCACTTTCGGCGGCAGCTTCTTGTCCTTCTTCATCAAAAAGCGAATACTGTTTGTTTCCGGCAGCCGGTTTTGGCGATGTTTCTTGTATTTCGCCGGGTTTTCTAAATAAACGGTTAAATTGTTCGGCAATACGCCGGAATTCCAATTCCTTGAAAATCTCTTGGGTTTTTTCAAAATCCGGAGTGTTCAGTTCGTATTGTTTTTCGTCAAATTCGATAGGTGCCTTTGTATTTATGGTGGCTAATTTTTTTGACAATAAACCCAATTCTTTATTAGCTTCCACCTTTTCTTTCATCTTTCCTTTGAGCTTATCGGTATTGGCAAACAAATTTTCCATACTTCCGAATTCCGCCAAAAATTTTTTAGCGGTTTTTTCTCCCACTCCGGGCAATCCCGGAATATTATCCACACTGTCGCCCATCATACCCAAGAAATCAATCACCTGCTCGGGACGTTCTACGCCAAATTTCTCCTTGACTTTTTCAACATCCCAAATTTCAATACCATTGCCCATTCGCGAAGGTTTATACAGAAAAATATGATCATCAACCAACTGAGCAAAATCTTTATCGGCGGTAACCATATATACCTCATAACCTTTTTTTTGAGCTTGTTTGGCCAATGTTCCTATCAAATCGTCGGCTTCCCAACCTTCGAGTTCGATAATGGGAATATGCATGGCCTCCAAAATCTTTTTGATATAAGGCACCGCCACTTGAATGCCTTCCGGGGTTTCCAGGCGGTTAGCTTTGTATTGTTCATACATTTCACTGCGTTCTTTAGAGCCGCCCAAGTCAAAAACAACCGCCAAATGGTCCGGATTTTCGCGACGGATTAAATCCATCAATGTATTGAGAAAGCCAAAAATAGCCGATGTGTTTAAACCTTTGGAATTGATACGCGGATTTTTGATAAAAGCATAAAAAGCTCTAAAAATCAAGGCATAAGCATCAAGCAAAAATAATTTTTTTGGTTTGTTATTATCCTTATTTAATAATTGGTTTGTCATTTGGAATTAATATTTGAGAATAGTTCAAAGTTACATTAATTAATTGCAAAATAAAAATGCCGACTTTACAAGCCGGCAAAATTAATTTAATGGATTCATCAATTAACCTTCAAACGCTTCATCAAAAGCTTTACGAGCTTCAGGGACAGCAATATTAAGCAATAAACCCAAATTAACTTTGGTGCTATCAACCAGCATACCCCATTGGTAATTGTCTTGTAGTTGCAATACCACAACCAAACCATTATTTTCCAATTCTAAAAGATAATAATTTTTTAACAAAGGAAAGCCGGAAGTTTTTAATGATTTGTTCATATAATCGGTAACTTTGTCAAATAACGCCGTGGCTTGCGGATTAGAATTATATCCGGCTATAGCAGTTCCGGTGCCTGTTTTCCAAATATCACAAGCTAATAAGGCGCCGTCTAAGTTGTCTTTTAAAACATCAATAGACTCTTTCAATTTTTTTACATTCATAATGATTAATTTTTAATGTTAATTTCATTTTTAATTTTAGGTAATAAAATATTGATTAAATATCCCAGGTTTAAAAATTTTTGATTTAAAACAAGGTATAAATCATAATCTTTTAATTTGATTATAAACAAAATATTATCATCATCAATTACCAAGAAAAGGTATTGGTTAATTGTGTCAAAGTTAAAAGTTGACAAATATGTATTGGTTTGAGGAACAATTAATCCTAAACTTTTAGCTTTGTTTAGGTCAATGTGATCGTTAAGCAGGATATTATATTCGGAGGTTAGAAAAAAAGAGGCCGAATAAGCTTCTTGCAACTCCTCTTTCAACATTTCTATAATGCTTTTTAAGATAGGAAGATCCTTTACATCTTGCATTGTTTTTTGAGAAGAAGCTATCGGTTTTTCTACGGGTTTAACCGGATCTTTGGGTTTTAAAGTTTCCTTTTGAACGGATAAATCGGTTTTTTTTGATTTAGTTAAAAGTTCCTTGGTGTGTTCCTTTTTTAAAACCAGAGTTTTTTTGGGCAAATCCTCTTTTTTTAACTTAATTTGCTTTTTAGATTTTTTAGCTTTCTTTTTTCTATCATTCCCATAAAGAAAATCCCACATGTTCATAAATTGTAATTTACAGGTTAACCATTAAACAAATATAACGAAAAAATACTAATAAAAATTAACAATTATCATATTTTTTTATGTCAAAAATTTTTTATGTTTGATATTTTTTATCTAAATTATTTGAAAATAAAATATAAAATGCTTGTATTGAATAAAATTTAACTGAACTTTAGCATGTAGATAATCAAGTAATGCCACTTCAAGTGTTCCGAGACCGAAGCGATTCGTGATGTATCGAGAAGTAGATATTACGTTTATCAAAGATGCTTGTCTTATATTTCGATACATTTTAACTTCATTTCATTTCGTCAAAACACTCAATATGACAAGCTTGGAATTTATCGTATTATATTATGCATTAATTAATTATCACAACAAACAATTACTTGCAAAAGTTCAGTTTTATAATTTATAGTTAATCTTTAACAACCAATATTGCGGCTGCACATAATAGCGTGAAGTGGCAATCATCAGTTCGCTGAGACTTTCACTGTTTAAACTGTGATTTTGAAGCAGGTTTTGTCCCGAAAGCACAAATTCCCATTTACTGCCTTCTTTTTGATAATAAAGTTCTGCCGATAAAAATGCGTAATTATTGATAACGTGATTTTTATCACGGTAGTTATAATAATCATATTTTGCTTTTAACAAAGTGGTATTTTTAAAAAAATTAAATTCCAAAACCATATTCGGATTGTGAGTTATATAAGTTGCATTTTTATAACTTGTTTCAAAATCATTGATATTTAAGATATAACCTATATCAAAATTGAAAAAACCGGAAAAATTACTGCTGAAAGTAGTTGTGTAATTTTGATTATAGGAAACTGATTTTGTCTCGGTATTATTTATAATGGAGTAGTAAATATTTTTACCGCCCGTGGCCCCAACTTTGTAATTCCATGTCATATAACGCTTGGAATATCTCACATTGATCGAAAAATTTTCATCGGGATTATTGATATTTACAGGTAAACTTATAATATCGGTTTGTAATAAAATAGATTTTGTTCGTATGGAATTTTGGGCTTTTGTATAGGTTAAACCGGCATACATAAAACTGAATTTACTAAAGCTATAAGATGAATATCTCAGGTTGAATTGGTGTTTATAAACGTTATCCAAATAGCGATTACCACCTTTTAAACGATTATAACCACTTAATACATAAGCTTTTGCATATTGAGAGATATCGGCAAAATTATTGGTTAGTTTGTAATTAAAATACAGTCTTTTTCCGCGTTTAAAGGTATATTTGATACTCATAGACGGTAACAATGCCCATTGGTTTTGTTTTTTTACATCTCCAAACTGGGTATCCTTCAAATCATAATAATGAAGGTTTAAAGCCGGCCGAAAAAGAAATTTTTTCCAAAGCAGTTTATAATGCAACCCTCCGTATAAATCTGAAAAACGGTATTGGGCATCGTTTTTTAAAAAGTCGGGTGCCAGTGTTACTTCGGTTTCGTTATCCAATTTTTGGGTAATGGAACTGGTAAAATCCTGTGTGATGTATTGATGTCCCAAAGAAAAATCCAAATGGCTGACATCGTTCAATATCAAATAATAATCAAACAAAGTGGCAATCTTATTACCCGAAAAGCTTTTGTGTTGTATAAGATCATAAGTGTTTTGCGGACTCAAATTGATTAACGATGAGGTGGCAAAAAACTCGTTGGTAGATATAGCTTCCGCCAAAGGAATATTTTTGTTGTATTCGTGTTGTATTTCAAGAGAAATAAGGTTTTCGGATGGCAGCGTTTTATAGAGTTCAAATTTCTGATTGATATTGCCGGTATCCTCCTCTTTATTTTCCAAAGTAGCACCGGTTACGGTAGAAAGGGTTTTGGCTTGCTCGGTAACACCGGAAAGCTTCGCCATAATGCCGTATTTTATATTCAAATTTTCATTGGGTTCATAATTCAAGTCAAATTTAGCCACACCGGTTTGATTGTTTTGGATATGACTGTCGATAATTTGTTCGGTAATATCATTCGTGGTATAAACGCGACCGGTTTCGGTCAGCATTTCGGTTTTGGCCAAACTCCCGATAATAAAACCTTTAAGATTTAAGTGTGGTGAAGCAGTGATGTTATAGTTAAAAGCACCGAATTCATTGTCTTGATATTTGGCTCTGTCGTTTTGCAACATACTAAAACCCAATCCGGAACTATTCATGGTAAAAGTGGCGCCGCTTTTACGCATTCGTGATGAAAATCCGCCGGTCAGTTTAAACATTTCTCGCCAAGTAAGCGGCGGACTACCTATATTATTGATGTCTGCAATAATGTTATATGTGCGTTTGGGACTGTAATAAAACAATTTGGGGTGCAAAATATACTTTTCTTGCGTGCCTGCACCGGCACTGACTTCGCCAAACCAAAATTTCTTTTGGCCTTTTTTCAGGCGGATATTTATGGCATAACTTTCTTCGTTGTCTTCAAAATCTTTCATTTGCGTGTTTTCGTTATAATTACGTAAAACTTCGACTTTTTTAACCGCTTTGGCAGGAATATTTTTGGTGGCCAGCTTGGAATCTCCGTCAAAAAAATCTTTGCCTTCCACCATAATTTTTTTCACTTCCTTTCCTTCCACTTTAACCGTTCCGTCCTTAGCCACTTCTATTCCGGGCATTTTTTTCATCACATCACCCAATTTTTTTTCATTTCCGGTAGTAAACGAGTCGGCGTTATAAACAATAGTGTCTCCTTTAACCTGCACCGGCATTTCGTATTTCACTTCCACCCCGTCGAGTTGGTTTTGATCGGGTTTTAAAGTATAGGATTTAAAAATATCGGTTTCTTTGGTTTGAACGGTATCTACAACCGGCTTATAGCCCATATAAGTTACCTTAACAACATAGGTTTCATTTTTTTTGAATGCCAATTCAAATTGGCCGTTTTCGTCGGTGATACTATATCCTTGAAAGACTTTGGTTTTGGCGTTGGCCGCTACCAAGCTGGCAGCAGCCAGTTTGTTGCCCGTGCTGTCCTTTACAAATCCTGCAAAAGTAATGGTCTGAGCCGGTGCCAAAATATATAACCAAAAGAAAATGAAAAAAAGTGCATATTTCATATAATTGGCTTGAATGATCCTAACTATTTACATTTTGATTATTACGCGATCACTCCCTTTTTTATGCCGTCTGTTTTTAAACATTTTTTCCATTTTTAAGCGCTCCTTTTTCATTATTTCTTTATATTCTTTTTCATTAACCTTTTGGCCTTTTTCGGGACGTTCAATTTTATTAAATTTTTTAGGATTTATAATCAGTTCTTTAAGCAAAATTACCGCACCGTCCTTATCTACTTCCATTATCAAACCGGGCAGCCCCCAATATTTACCCGGTCCGTTTGATATGGGTAGTTCGGGCGTAAACCAAGCAATCACTTCTTTCTCTACGTTTTTTGGCTCTCCTTTGGTATCTTTTGCGTTTTTGGGTGTTTTTGATTTTTTTATTTTTTCCGTTCCAACTGCTTTAATCACGGTATAATTACCTATGTTTTTGGTTTCTCCGGTAACTTTCCAGTGATAATCGGGCAGAGTGTCCACTACCAAAAAGTCTTTTTCAAGAAAAGGACGTTTTTCGGTAAAAGTTTTTTGTGTCAGATTTTTATATAAAATTCTGTCTCGCATAAATGAACCGCCATCTTTTTCCAATCTTGCTTTTTCTTTGTAAACGGATTCCGCTTTGGTAAAATCTAAAAAATAGGTGCGGTTATTAAATCTTTTAGAAAGTTTTTTTATGATGGCAGCCATTTCGGGACGTGCCTTGATTAAAGAATCGTTTTTTGCTTTTTGTTTTTCATTTAAAATACGTTTGTATTGATAAACGGCACGCCATTGCATATTTTTTTGCGCAAAAGCACTCGTAAATAAAAATAAAGAAATAAAGATAACTAACTGTTTCATAATAGATTATAAATTTTTGATTTATAAATGATATTTAAAAAAAAGGTGTAACCAATCAATGCTACACCTCAAATATACAATATTTTTTTAAACAAACTAATTTTTTAGTTATAAATTGTTTTTGATAAAATATTAATCGTATTTTTGGTAAGACTTTTCTTCAACCAAATTAGAACCGGTCAATTCATTGATTTGCCGTTTAACTTCCGATCGTTTATCGTTTGTAAAATATACAGCCCGAGCCGTTTCAATAAATTTGGGACCAAAATCTTTGTCGCGTTCCAAATCGCGAATGGTATCTTCAATATCCCAAAGTTGTTGATTTATTTTGAGTAGCTCTTTATACAAATCGTGATCTTTACTAATGATCTTGCTCACTGCTTCGTCCAAAACTTTGTATTCTTTTTCAAGATTTTTTCGTTTGGCTTGGTCACTGATATGTTGCAATTTAATTTCAATAATAGTCAATTTATCAACTATTTCGCCGTTAGATACTTCTATTTTCATGTATATAAATCTTTAATTAGAGGAAGTAAAAATACAAAATAAAACCTAATACCAAAATCTCATATATTTTTAGTCCGGAATAAAAATCAATTTGATTTAATAGATTCAAAAACTTTACTTATACTTGCCTAATAGTTTTATCTTCTCTAAAAAATAGTTTAAATTTGCAACTTATATATTAAAAATAAACTATAAATAACATTATCATGAAAAAAATCATTTTAGCCATAGCTGTCATCGGTTTCTTAACAGCTTGTCAAAAAGAAGCTAAAACCGCTTTTGTAAAAACCGAAACCATTTTTAAAGACTATCAAGGCGTCAAAGATCAAGAGGCTGTATTTAAACAAAAACAAGAAGCCTTTACCAAAAAATATGACTCCATTGTAAAAGCATGGCAAAAAGATGTGATGGCTTTTCAACAAAATGTCAAAAAAATGAATCCGAAACAAGCACAAAAAAAGGATCAAGAGTTGTATCAAAGACAACAAATAATCCAACAAATGCAACAACAGGAAAGTGCCAAATTAGCAGATGAAATGCAAAAACAAACCGATTCAATTATTAAAAAAATATACGATTTCTTTGATGATTACGGCAAGAAAAACGGTTATAAATACATCTACGGCAAAAATAATACCGGTGCTTTGATGTATGGTGATGCTCAAAATGATATTACCGATACCGTTTTAAAAGCATTAAACGAAGCTTATAAAAACAAAAAATAAGATTAAAACACACCTTGACTTATATTCTCAACATAGAAACCGCAACCAAAAACTGCTCTGTTGCCTTAGGTAAAGACCAAGCAGTAATAGATGTTATTGAATATGCCGGCGAAGGTTATTCGCATGCCGAAAAGTTACATGTATTTATACAGCGGTTATTAGAGAAAAATAATATCAAACCCACAGATTTATCTGCCGTTTCTATCAGTCAAGGACCCGGATCTTATACCGGTTTGCGTATAGGTGTATCTGCTGCCAAAGGTTTGGCCTATGCTTTGGATATTCCGTTAATGGCGGTTTCTACTCTCGAAGCTTTGGCCCGAAAGGTTAAAGAGAAAGACGATGTGTATATCATTCCGTTAATAGACGCCCGCCGCATGGAAGTGTATAGTGCCGTTTACGACCAAAATTATAACTTAATCAGAAAAGTGGAAGCCAATCTTTTGGAAGAACAGCCGTTCAATAAATATTTGAATGAAAAAAAGGTAATCTTTATAGGTGATGCCGTTCCAAAAACAAAAAAAATTATCAAACATAGCAATGCTATTTTTGTAGAAAACCAATTACCTTCGGCGCGGGAACAACATATAACCGGCCATCAAAAATTTAAAACAAAAGATTTTGAAAATACGGCCTATTTTGAGCCTTATTACCTCAAAGATTTTATAGCAACAAAGAAAAAATAGAACCTTAACATACTAATAATAAGTAATTAACGTTATCAACATAATAATAACATTCATTAAAACACAGACAAAATATGGAAACACAAAGTAACAACTCAGGAATTTTAAAAGTATTGGTAGCCTTGTTGGGTATCGGTATTCTAGGATTAGGCTATTATACCTATGATATGTATAATGAATCTAAAGAAACAGAACAAATCTTACAACAAGAAAAAGAACAAGTTATCAATGAATTGGAAGACTTGAAAGTCAATTATGATCAAGCCATTCAAGAAAAAACAGAAGTATCCGGTAAATTGGAAGAAGCCAAAAGCCGTATTGAATCATTGATAGAAGAAGTTAAAAAAACCAAAAAAATCAATGCCGGTATTATTCATAAATACAAAAGAGAAATTGCCGCTCTTAAAAAACAACGCGATGAGTTGTATAAAATTGCCGATTCGCTGCGGGCTGCCAATATGAGTCTGATTACAGCCAATGACAGCCTCAATACCAATTTGGAACAACAAAAGCAGTTTAACGACACCTTGCTCAATAAAAACGAGCAATTGTCCGAAACGCTTAACCGCGCTAAAATTTTATACCCAACCAACTTAAAAGCCGAAGGTGTTAAAATCAAAAAATCGGGTAAAGTGGTGACTACTTCCAAATACAAAAGAGCAACAGATATCAGAGTATGCTTTACCGTGCCTAAAAATGATATTTTGGAAAACGGCCCACAAGTATTCTATGTCAGAGTGCTCAATCCAAAAGGTGATGTAGTCGGCAGCAATCAAACTATAGATGTTGACGATCAACAAGTTGCCATAAGTGCTTCGGAAGAGGTCATTTACGAAAACCGCGCTTTAAAAGTCTGCATTTTTGTTAAGCCGCAAAATAAAGAAGCCGAATTTATTAAAGGCAACTATCAAGTAGAAGTATATCATAACGGCCATAAAGTCGGCACGACCGATTTTGATTTGGAAGGTGGTATTTTCTAAACCGGTAATACATTTTAGAATAATTGTAAAAATCATTCTTAAAAGCTATCTTTGTGCCTTCAAAGATGGCTTTTTTTATGCCTGACAAAATTTAAAGAAAATGAGCGACGAACAATTTAAAAAAGTGCTATCGCACGCCAAAGAATACGGATTTGTATTTCCTTCAAGTGAAATTTACGACGGACTAAGTGCCGTATATGACTACGGCCCCAACGGCGTAGAACTTAAAAATAATATTCGCAATTATTGGTATAAAGCCATGACCCAATTGCATCAAAATATAGTAGGACTGGATGCCGCTATATTTATGCACCCTACCACATGGAAAGCCTCCGGCCATGTCGATGCCTTTAACGATCCGCTGATAGACAATAAAGACAGCAAAAAACGTTACCGCGCCGATGTGTTGATTGAAGATTATGTTGAAAAAATTGAAAACAAAGTCCAAAAAGAAATTAAAAAAGCCCGAAAACGCTTTGGCGATGCCTTTGATGAAGCCCAGTTTGTAGCAACCCACCCACGTGTGGTCAAATACCGCGCACAACAAAAAGAAATTCTACAACGTATGGCCAAATCATTGGAAAACGGCGACTTGGCCGATGTCAAAGCATTAATAGAAGAACTCGGTATAGCCGATCCTGTATCGGGCAGTAAAAACTGGACCGATGTAAAACAGTTTAATTTGATGTTTGGCACCAAACTCGGCGCCTCTGCCGACAGTGCCATGGACTTATATCTGCGCCCCGAAACCGCACAAGGTATTTTTGTCAACTTTCTCAATGTGCAAAAAACCATGCGTATGAAAATTCCCTTTGGGATTGCCCAAACCGGAAAAGCGTTTCGTAACGAGATTGTTGCCCGTCAGTTTATCTTTCGTATGCGCGAGTTTGAACAAATGGAAATGCAATTTTTTGTACGTCCCGGTACCCAAAAAGAATGGTTTGACAAGTGGAAAGAGGAACGCTTAAAATGGCATAAATCACTCGGTTTTGGCGATGATTATTACCGTTTTCACGACCATGAAAAATTAGCCCACTACGCCGATGCAGCTACCGATATAGAGTTCAAATTTCCTTTCGGTTTTAAAGAATTGGAAGGTATTCACTCACGCACGGATTTTGATTTGTCGCAACACGAAAAACATTCGGGTAAAAAACTACAATATTTTGATCCTGAACTTAACGAGCGCTATACGCCTTATGTTATTGAAACTTCCATTGGTCTTGACCGGATGTTCCTGGCGGTTTTCTCAGCTTCTCTTCAAGATGAAACCTTACCCGACGGCTCTACCCGCACCGTAATGAAAATACCCGCTATATTGGCACCCACCAAAGTGGCTGTATTACCATTGCTCAAAAAAGACGGTTTGCCCGAAATTGCCAAGCAAATTATAGATGATTTAAAATGGGATTTTAAAGTGCAATATGACGAAAAAGATGCCATTGGGCGCCGTTACCGCCGTCAAGATGCCGTGGGAACACCCTACTGCGTAACCGTGGATCATCAAACCAAAGAAGACAATACGGTAACCCTCCGCGAACGGGATAGTATGGCACAAATCCGTATTCCAATAGCAGAACTGCGTCAACATATTGCTGATAAATTTAACTTACAAAATTGGTTGGGCAAAACTTTGTAATAAAATCAATTTTTCAATAAATAAATGAAATATGTTAATACCGCAACAACAACCTTATAATCAATATATAAACGATTGCCTGCTCAAAAAGAAAGAAATTACTTTGGCAGTCAAACGCGAAGATTTGTTGCATGAACATATTTCGGGAAATAAATTCAGAAAACTTTATTACAATATTATTGCCGCCAAAGAAAAAGATTATGATACACTTTTGACTTTTGGCGGTGCCTATTCCAATCATATAGCCGCTACGGCAGCAGCCGGAAAAGAATACGGACTACAAACCATAGGTGTTATCAGAGGACAAGAACTGGGAGAAAATTTAGAAAAAACCCTTAAAGAAAATCCTACTTTGGCTTTTGCTCACAGCCAAGGTATGAAATTTCATTTTGTTAGTCGAGAAGCCTACCGGCATAAAACCGAACCGGAATTTATCCGCGAATTGTTCCGATTATTCGGCCGGTTTTATCTTGTTCCCGAAGGCGGCACCAATGAATTGGCTGTTAAAGGTACCGAAGAAATCCTCACACCCGGTGATGCAGAATTCGATTATGTCTGCAGTGCTATCGGCACCGGCGGCACTATTGCCGGAATCATCAACAGTGCTTTTCCACATCAAAAATTATTGGGGTTTCCGGCACTTAAAGAAAACTTTTTACATAAAAACATTCAAAAATATGTAAACAAAAACAACTGGGAACTGATTCGAGATTATAACTTTGGTGGTTTTGCCAAAATAGATATTCGGTTAGTAGAATTTATCAATATGGTAAATACGCTGCATAATTTACCTCTTGACCCCGTTTACACAGGCAAAATGCTTTACGGTATTATTGATTTAATCAAAAAAGACTACTTTCCCAAAGGCAGTAAAATTTTGGCTATCCATACAGGCGGATTACAAGGAAGAAACGGCATGAATATCAAACTTCTACGAAAAAAAATGCCATTATTAAAAATTTAACGTCTATTTTAAGACGATTAAATTACCACTTTGTTTTTTTTATTAACTTTGTAATCTATTGAATTATTAATTACTTCAATAAACATTTGTCTTATGAAAAAATTATTGTTTTTAAGTTTTATAGTTTTGTTTTTAAACAGTTGTGGTGGTAGTAAGAAAACCATCACCGAAACTAGCGGAAAAAATGTAGATAAAAGTATTACAAAATCTGAAATACCTGCACCACAGGCTGATCAAAATCTTGATTTTGCTACTTTAAGATATATTGCCAAATATGCCCCTATTGCCAAAAAGGAAATGAAAGAATACGGTGTACCGGCCAGTATTACCATGGCACAAGGTATATTGGAATCGCAATCCGGTAAAAGCCGCTTGGCAGTAGAAGGAAAAAACCATTTTGGTATTAAATGTCATAAAGATTGGAATGGCGAAAAAATTCTGCACGATGACAATACAGCTCAAGAGTGTTTTAGAAAATATAAAAATCCTGAAGAATCATTTAAAGATCATTCACGTTTTTTGGCCAATCGTAAACGGTATGCCTTTTTGTTCCGGTTACCTAAAACAGATTATGAAGCTTGGGCCCGCGGTCTTAAAAAAGCCGGCTATGCCACCGATCCCAGTTATCCCGATAAGCTGATTTATATTATCAACAAATATAATCTAAGTAAAATGGATAAAGAAGTATTGGCCGATATGAGTGTTAAAGTAGAAGAAGACAATACAAGCCATAAGGACAAAAAAAAGAAATTTATATATGAAGTCAAAGAAGGCGAAACTTTATTTACCATTTCCAGAAAATTTAATGTTCCGGTTAAAGATATTCAACGTATCAATAACTTAAATGACTTTGATATATATCCCGGACAAATTTTGGTTTTAACCGAAAATGACGGAAATAACATGACCACAAACAGTGAAGAAATTAGTGAAAACAAAGAAAGTGAAGAAACCGTAACCGAAACGGTAGAACCGGTTAATAGCCAAGAAATAAATACCACTGAAATTGATAAAAAAACCAATGAGAAAGAAACCAAAAAAATAGATACTAAAAATGTCACCTTACATGTGGTTAAACAGGGTGAAACTTTGTTTTCTATTAGTAAATCTGCAGGGATAGATATCAATGAATTGCGTCGTTTAAATAATTTGTCCGGTAATAATATTGCCGTAGGCAGTGTGATTAAAATTCCCTTAAAAAAAATGGGGCAAACTCAAACGGCTCCCGAACCGAAAGTGGAAAAGACAGAACCTGTTAAAAAAGAAAAGGATAAAAGCACAACAGAAGACAATGCCGTTTATCATATAGTGCAACCCGGCGAAACATTATACCGTATTCATGTCAATTATAAAGTATCTATCAAACAATTACGCAAACTAAACCACTTAAAAGGTAATTATATCAAAGTAGGTCAAAAATTACGAGTTAAATAATAAAGCTAAGACATATCCTATAATAATACCCGAAGCTAATATATAAAGTTCCCGGGTATTTTTTAGCCAAATTTTGACCAGCAAGGCACTTTCAGAAGTAAGGCAATAATTTTAAAGTTTTCTAACAAAAAGAATCCGGTATGAGTTTCATATCGGATTTTTTCTTTATCAGTTTCTCAATTCTGTTAATTATGTATGATTTTCTTTAA
>JAMOMQ010000016.1 GCA_027066995.1 Flavobacteriales bacterium | reverse complement strand
GTTACCGGATTGGACCGGCTACTGCGTCCAATGGGATTTTGGTCGAGGTATTCCACATGTTGCAATTGATTGACACTGCCTTCCAAGGCGGTAAATTCGCCTATTTTAGGCCCGTGATCGTAAAGTTTTTTATGAATAGCCGGATAAATAATCTCAGAGGCCAAAGTGCTTTTGCCACTACCGGACACACCGGTAATAATAGTCATGGCATGTAAAGGCACTTGCACATCAATATTCTTAAGGTTGTGCTGGCGTGCGCCGGTAATTTGAATAAAATCCTTTACAGGTCGTCGGGTTTCGGGCACCGGTATAGACAGACGCCCGTTAAGATATTGTGCCGTTAACGATTCCGATTTTAATATATCCTGATAACTTCCGGACGCCACCAATTCACCTCCGAAAGCACCGGCTTCGGGGCCCATATCTATGATATAATCGGCGGCTTTCATAATATCTTCATCGTGTTCTACAACCACCACGGTATTGCCCAAATCCCGCAAATTGTTTAATACTTTAACAAGCCGCTCGGTATCTTTGGGGTGTAATCCTATACTAGGTTCATCCAACACATAAATGGAACCTATTAAACTACTGCCCAACGAAGTGGCCAAGTTAATCCGTTGGGTCTCACCTCCCGACAAGGTATTTGAAGTGCGGTTTAAAGTCAAATAAGACAAGCCTACATCAATAAGAAAACTGATACGGCTGTTGATTTCATGCAATATCCGTTTGGCTATTTGACTTTCATAATCTGTCAATGACAAAGTATTAAAAAAGGCTTGAAGCTCGTCAATGGGCATATCTACCAATTGACCAATATGCTTGCCGCCTACTTGGACGTAAAAAGCTTCGGGACGCAAACGTTTGCCCTGACATGACGGGCAAATGGTTTTGCCTCGATAACGCGCCAACAACACGCGGTTTTGGATTTTATAACTCTTTTGTTCTATTTCTTTAAAAAAATCGTGAATGCCGGTAAAATATTCATTGCCGTTCCATACCAAATTTTGTTGTTCCGGACTCAATTGAAACCAGGGTTTATGCACCGGAAAATCAAATTTGTGTGCATTTTTAACGAGTTGCTCTTTATAATAGCTCAAACTATTTCCCCGCCAGCAAGCCACTGCGCCATCATATACAGACAAAGTGGTATTGGGGATGACTTTTTGCGGGTCTATACCCAATACACTACCAAATCCGTCACAGGTTTGACAAGCACCGTAAGGGGTGTTAAAACTGAATAAATGTATGTTGGGTTCGGGAAAAGTCAAACCGTCTAAATCAAAATTTTGCGAAAAAGTATAAACTTCTTTAGTTTGCCAATCCGTCAATATGATTTGACCATGACCTTCAAAAAAAGCTTTTTGAACGGAATCGGCCAAGCGGTTCCAATAATGGTCGTCATCTTTTATTTGTATTCTGTCAATAACTAACTCTAATTGCTCCGGCATCTCTTTTAAAGACAAAACTTCGTTTATGCTGATTATTTCCCGACCTATTTTTAAACGGGCATAACCTTGTTGTTCCAAAATACGGATAATGGTTTTGAGGTCTTTGCCGTGATGTGCTACCAAATTGACCGACAAAATCCAACGCGAAGCTTCGGGTTTGCTTTTTAAAAAAGCCATTACATCGGCTACCGTATGTTTTTTTACCTCTTGTCCCGATACCGGCGATATGGTTTTACCGATACGGGCATACAATAACTTTAGGTAATCATAAATTTCGGTGGCTGTGCCTACCGTAGATCGCGGATTGGAAGTGTTGACCTTTTGCTTAATGGCAATAGCCGGCGCAATACCTTTAATATTTTTGACTTTCGGTTTTTGTATTTTGCCCAAAAATTGACGTGCATAAGACGACAAACTCTCAATATAACGTCGTTGCCCCTCGGCATACAAAGTGTCATAAGCCAAACTGGACTTGCCACTACCCGACACACCGGTAATCACTACCAAATGGTTACGTGGTATAAGCACATCAACCGATTTCAAGTTGTTTTCTTCGGCTTCTTCTATCAAAATATGCTTTTCAGGGTCAAATATTCGGCTTATTTTTTTCATAAATATTATGATGCATTACAGGCAAAATGCAAAAATACAAGATTTAAGGCAAACCAACAGCGGTTTTAAACTATTTTAACTTAGGGCTTGCTGAAAAACACTTAAAAATCGCTTTTGCTTGGGTTGGTTTGGTTATTATTTACTTAGTAAGCGGCTGCGTTACTTCACTCTTTAGGTCGGAATATATTGAAATAACCGGTGGTTTTGCAAAACTTTCCCCACCGCACAACATTGACCGGATAGGACGGATTGGGGATTTTAACGCGATTTTTATCCTTTATGTGTTTTTCTATTGCAAGAAAGAAATATAAAAGAACAGTATTATTTATATTCATTTTAGAAAACTAAAACAAAACAGCTTTTTATTCTATTTTACCTTTCAAATTATATACTGATAAAATTTTCAAAAAAGTATATGCTAATAATGTTATGCTTATGATTAAGATTATTAGAATAACATATACATTAAATTCCAATGTTAAATTTTTTAAAATGGAAAAAATATATTTAGTGACATAAACAGAATTGAAGTTTAAAAAAACGTAAAATAAAAAAGAATTCCAAAAGCCAAGCTTAACATATATATAACTTAATATTATACTTATAAATGTAAACTCAAATATTGTATGTTCTGGATCAATATGAAATAAAATTAATATAAGTAATGTTATTATCATACTTTTTATAAACGAATAAAATTGAGTTAAATTATTTAAAATGATGTGATAAAAAAACAAGGTTGATAAAAAAGGTATAATTATAATCGTATGTGATAAAACAACGAAATCTTTATATATTAGAGTTGGAAATTCATAATTTAATATTTTATAGTTTCCTTGCAAAAAAATTTCTACAAATAAAAGTAGGGCTATATAAAATACATAAAATTCAAGCGAAAAAATATATAAATATGTAATGTGCAAAATATTTAGATTAGTAGCTTTTGGTAGGCTTTTTAAAATTTTGAATAAAGAAAATTTGTAAGTAATCAGTATTATAAATAATAAACAAATACTTTGTGGCACGTATGATAAATAAATAGTGAGATTATATTTTGCATTATAAAAAAAATTGCTGTTCTCTAAAAAGGGAAGTAATAATTTTAAAATAAAGCATAAAATTATAGCAGAAATTATTAAGATTATTAATTTAATTTTTTTCATAATAAAACTATCACTTTAATGTTTCCAAATGATAAATATCTTTATTTAAAAAAATGGAACCCCGCTGCCGCATGAATCCCTTTGTGTGGTATTTGTATTTATTTAACATCAAATATAATAATATTTTCTAGTATGTCTACAATGCCACTATAATCATGCTCCGTTACCGCAAGATTTCGCCACTAATGCACGAATTAACGAGATTTTACCCCCAGTATGCGAGATTTGAGTGATTTTTTAAAGCGGTTTGGCGCAAGCGCCGATTATTTTACCCGCCCAATGTGATGAAATAGGGCGGTAAATTGATGAAGATTGCGCTGGTAATACAAAAGCAGTTTTTTTGGTGTTTTTTGTTGAGTATTTTGGCTGTGGCGGTGGGGTAAATGAATAGCGGGCACAAAGCGTCCGCTTGAAGTGATTGTGTTAGAACCTCATAGTGAAATAAATTTACTCAATAAATTCAGAATAAATATCATAAAGTATCCATTTATTATTTTTGTCTAACTTGAATAAAAAATGTATATATCTCAATTTATTTTTAGAAGCTATAACTATTTCTGTTTTCTTTTCATTATTATTTTTTGAGTAATTTTTAAATTCATGTAATAAATAATATCCTGTTCTAAAATCATCAAATATTTCATCAAAATATTGGTTATAATCGGATATTTTTCTTTTTTGAATAAATAAATAAGTTTCATCTTTATTTTTCTCAAAGAATTTATTATAATCGGAAGTGTAGATTATATCGTTAATAAATTCCTTTTTTAAATAAAAATAATTACACGATAAAAAAGCAAATAGTAATGTGTAAACAATAATATGTTTATTTTTCATTTCAATCAATTTCTTTTTAATCTTCCATATATACATTTCCCCACAAGCTTTCCCAAAATGTAGCAGATCTTAATGTGCCACGTTCAATCATCCCATTATTACGACAACCCGAGCTCATCTTGCCATTCTTTACCGTTGTACTTATACTTCCCCTCCTCCGGTGTTATTTGTTTTATTTCTTTTTTTTCGACCAACTGTTCTTGGTATTTGACATCTTTGCGGGCAGGCACGTAGGCGTTGTGTTTAAGA
>JAMOMQ010000015.1 GCA_027066995.1 Flavobacteriales bacterium | reverse complement strand
TTCAAAATGATAGCTGGCACAAAAAATATTCGTTCAAAGAAAAAGTGAAATTGTGGTTAGGTATGAAAATTTATGTGAATCCACACGATGGTGAGAAAGAAGCGCAATTTATCAAACAGTGCTTACCTTCTTCACAGTTAAATATTGTGGTGCCTTAAGTGATGCGCGTTGCTATTATTAATGATACTCGTCCGACTAACCATTACGGTTGTTTAATGGTGATGAAAAATTTAGATATTTTATTGCAACAAGAAGGCGCTGAGATTGTTTGGACATGGCCTGTGGGTGTTGATTGGCGTAAAAACTTAGCGAAGATACAGGCTATGCCTAAGGTTGATGCGGTTATTGTGAATGGAGAAGGCACTATTCATCACGGCCCTAAACGCTGGCAGGCGCAAGCATTAGTTGAATTTGCAAATTATGCACATCAAACATTAAATGTACCTGTATTTTTAATAAATGCCACGTTATTTGCCAATAATGATTCTCTTTATAAAACGTTGACTCAGTTTGATCAAGTATTTGTTCGAGATCGCTCAAGTTTTGAGACCTTGGAACAGCGCCAAATCGCCTGTACATTTGTACCAGATATGACTTTTGGAGTGTCAAGTGACATTGAGTATCATCCTCAAAAACCAGTGTGTGTTATTGATTCTGTGATGCAAACGGATGTGCCTTTTTTAAAAAAGTTTAGCCAGTGTTCTCAAGCGGATTATCGTTCAATGATTGTTGCGAGACCGTCTAATTACTGTTTTTGGAAACGCCCTCGACGCTTTATTATGGCAAGTTGTAAGTGGGCTTATTCGGATCGACATTTTAGTTTAGATCCGTCAAGTTTTGAAGAATATTTAGCACGCTATAAACTAGTGGTGACAGGGCGTTATCATACGGTAACGATGTGTCTTAAAAATCATATTTCCTTTGTGGCGTTGGAATCAAACACGCCTAAAATAAGTTTTTTATTGCAAGAAGTGTTTGGTCATACTCGCCGTGTGGTTGATGTGAAAACATTACAAAATTTAAATATTGAGGAATGGCAGCGCTATTCTGATGAAGAGCATGTTGCAATAGATGCTTTTTTAATGAAAGCAAAAGATGCTAATAAACATATGATTAAAACGATTGTATTAAATACCTTGAGTGTTTTTAAAAAATGAATTTTTTTCAAGATCTGTTGCACCGAGTGATTCAACGATTGAATCAAAACAATAAACGATTAGAAGCCGCGTTAGCGGGTGTGCAACAAAAAAGTAATCTTTCTTTAGAGGTGATTATTCAGCAAGTTGAAGCAACTATTTTGTCTAAAATAAATGAGCCTGTGAATTTAACAACAGAATATAAATATTTGGGAGGAGCCAATAATTTTGGTTTTTTGTGTCATGAACTTTCATTGTCCCCAAAAAATTCTAAGGTTATTCATAATCGTTATGTTACTAAATTTGCATTAACGACGGTATTAAAACGAGAACGTTTTTTTTTACAATGGCATCAAAATCAGATAAAACCTAAAAAACAATTTGCACCAGCATGGATAACGGGGGGTGACTTGGAGGCATCAACACTCTCTTTTATGGTTATGGAATGTTTAATGCCAATAAAAGCTCCAAGTTTTCAGCAGGTTTCTGAGTTATTCCATCGCTGTCAACAGGGGAGAAAAATCTTTCAATTGTCCGATTCTGTGCCTGTGCTTGAACCAGGCAGTCGTATCCGAGATGTATTAGTGAATGTAGTGTGTCAATTTGATTCTCCTAATGCGACACAGTTTTTGAAGACTTATTTTTTAGAGCGTAAACAGAATTTACCAGGTTTTCAAGAAAAAATAGTTTGGATTCAAGCTGCTTTAAATACATTGCGACAGGAGATTGGAGGCATTACACATGAGGTTTTGGGGTTTGTCCATGGTGATTTCAAGGCTTCTAATATGATGGGCAGCTCAGACGGCGATTTAAAATTGATTGACTTTCAATATTGGTGTTATGGTATTCGCATTTGGGATATTGCCTTTTTCTTGTCAAAGCAAAAAAAACGGTTTGAAAAAACAGGATTGGTATTTATAGCACTTTTAGAATTGTCTTCAAAAGAAAAAAATTTATTGATCTTTAGTTATATTATTGCAATATTACTGCACCCTAAGCTAAAACAATTTAATTGGCAATTCAAACATCAAATTGTACCTGCGTTAACCATGCTAAATAATGAAAAAATTACTTGGAGAGGCTCTATATGAGCTTTAAAAAAAATACGTTAGCGACGATGCAGCGATTTCAATGGTTTAGTTTTTTATTGGTATTATTGGTTTTTGCTGGATATGCTTTGAGATCCGTTATCCCTTATAATTTTGAGCAAGTTTTTATTTTTATTTTGATTTTATTTGTTTATCTGTTTTTTTACGTTAAAAAACAGAATGTTAAAAGAAAGGTATGGCCACCAGATATATTGATTTGGAGTGGTCTTTTATTACTTTTTTGTGTATCGGTACTTTTTGCCAATATGGTTCATTCTCCTATCACAAATTTAAGTTTGGAAAAAATTCAAATTACGTTATTAATCATTGGTTTTTTAGTACTTGCTTGGCTATTATTTTTACTTAAGTCGTCGTTAGATTTTTTTTGGTATTTTTTAATGGGCGCAAGCTTGATCATGCTATTTCGCACGATTTTAGAACTAAATTTTTTGGGTGTGTTTAGTGTTGAAGCATTAGGGAATATGGGGCGTTTAGGAGATGCCTTTGGTAATCCAATTCCATTTGGTTTGTTTGCGAATACGCTGTTTATTTTGATGATTGGGGGCATTGTGTGGGCCTATAAGAAGCATCCCGCGTTGTTATGTTTTTGGCTGTTGTTGCTTTTATTCAATTTTTTGATGGTGGTTTTGTCTCAAACTCGAACGGCGTGGGTAGGGTGGAGTGAAGCTCTTATTGGATGGGGGGGGTATTATTTTTATTTAGCGTATAGGCATAAATTATTGCTAAAATTCGGTGTTGGTATTTTGTTATTGGGGGCGCTTTTAGCGTGGATTAATACAGCTATGCCTGTGTCTAAAGTCTTGGAACAAAGAGTCTCTCTGGTATTTTTAAATATTGAGGACTATCAAGAAGGACATAATCCACTAACCAGTGTTGGTTTGCGTTTATCAATGTATGGAACGGCCATAACCATGATTCAAGAAAAACCTTATTTTGGTTATGGGTCAGAAGAGTTTTCAAAACAGTTTAAAGAGGCAAGCCAAGCTTTCTTTTTGAAAGAATTTAATTTAAAGCACGGTGGTTTACAGTTGTCCCATGTTCATAATCAGTTTTTAATGACATGGGTACAATATGGAGTGTTTCCCGTTATCTTATTATTGCTTTTATTTATGTATTTAATTCGATATTTTTGGCAGGGTTTACGCTTGGCAAATGAAGAGGATAAGCCTATATTTATTGCAGGACTGGTTTTTGTTGGGTCAATGATAGTGGCGTTTATGGTTGAGAGCCCATTAGAGTTTGCAACGTATTCTGCACATTATTGGTTGTTTATAACGCTTCTATTTATATTTAGTTTGAATCAAAAATTACTCAACCGTCAGTAGAGAAAAGGATGCGATTAGGATAACGATTGTGACGGTAATTAACGGAAGCTTTTTATTGTTTTTTGTCTTTTTGGGTTTGCGAAGAGGTCGTGTATGGGAGTGAGATTGGTAAAGCTTGTTAACTTTGCGTTCAAGACGTTGCCAAGCGTTATCAGTGGCAATGTGTATGAGTGATTTAATTCGAATGGTTAGAGGGTTATGGTCTGAGTTGCCAATTCCATCAATAATATAAAGATAGCCTGCTTGTTCACTGGTTTTAACATACGCTAAATTATTTGGACTAATGTCTTTTACACAAATTAAATAGGTGGTTAAGTATTTTTTTAAGTCAATTAATAGTCGAGTAACCTCTGTTTTAGAAATCGAATTTGTTTTTATGGCTTGCGTTAATGTTTGACTTAAATGGCCATCGTAATTCACAGCAAGATCAAATAAATGGCCAGCACCAAGATTGGTCATCACCTCGCCTCTGTATTGGCTTATTAAGTGTAAATCAACCTTTCTTCGGGCGAGAAATTCTAAATAGGACTTTTCTCTTAAAGATTGTTTTTCAGGTTTAATGGATACTTTTACACAGACATTTTTTTGAGAGGGGTGGTGATAACATGCGCGGTCTCTGCCTTGGGCAATAAACATAGAAGGTGTTAATTGAATTTTAGTCATAATTATTTAGGGAAAACGTTGCCTGTTTTAAACGATGCTTCTGTTTTTGAACTGATTGCTCAAGATATTATTTTACCTCAAACCCAA
>JAMOMQ010000014.1 GCA_027066995.1 Flavobacteriales bacterium | reverse complement strand
TAACGATTTTAAATTAACCCAATGCAAATGACTGTTTAATGCGGTATTTTGTTGAACGGTTTGTCCTGTTTGATTAATAATCGCGACTTCTTTTATAGTATTTTTACTTGATATTTGAACAAACCGCGTAGCCGGATTGGGAAATAATTGCAATTTTGTCTTGGACAAGTCTATCAAACTATTGGTGTCATAGGCTTTGGCTTCAAAGGTATAAACCACATCGGGGGTGGTATCACCAAAGTCGCTTTTAAACATAATTTTATCTCCGTAGGGTGTCGGGACAGGCCTTGAATCTTTGATATAAGTAGGCGCCGAACTGTAATGATGTCCAAAATATTCTACAATACCGGACTGATCTAATTTGACTGCCATATTGACGCCGTAATCCGGCTCGTCTAAACTGATATATGCCCAGCCGGGACGATGGATATTGCGTCCTGATACATGTCCGTGCTGCCCTATATCCGAACTTGTTTGTAAAACGACGCGTTCAATTCTGTCCAAATAATACATATTTAACCGGCCGGTAGGTCCCCAAAACTGCACAAAAACTTCGTCGCCGTCTTGTGCGTAAGCAAAATCACCATGATTGCCATAATCGGCTATGCGGCGCAAAAACTGCATATTGCGGTCATATACTTCCACACCGTAATGTCCGTTAAATGGATTATTAACCGAAGTCGTATTGTGATTCCACATAATAACGACATAATCTCCTGATAAAGAAACCGAAACCCAATCGACATAATCCGGTGCATGTGCAGGGCCGTTGCCCCAAGCACCGGCAAAAGTATATCTCAATAAAATTTGATACTGTTGCAAATCGTATATAATGACGTCCATATCCGGACCGTGTTTTCCTACAAAAGCGACATAATGGTCATTTTTGTCAAAATTGCCTTCGCCGGGCCCCATTTTAAGATATTCATAATCGATTTGATTGGCTTCGTCAAAATATATGTGATCTTGCAATACAACTTGCTGCTGTGCCACCGAATAAGTTTTGATATCACCGTTTTCCATAATACCGTAAAGCAAATTGGGATTGGTATTTGACCAATAGGTCGGGTATATGCTGCCGGCATCTTGTATGTCATACAATCTTTGGTGTGTATTGGCATCATATATAGCTGCAGAATAGAATTTATACAAACTGACATCGGCATTCCATGGTTGTATTTTGCTGTATTCGTGATGCGGATACCAATCCCATTCCGGCACATAATCCGAAATACGAGTTATCTCAATGGGGCTGGGCACCGAATTGTCAATTACGCTTCCGTAGAGCGGGGGCAGAGGCGGTGGCGTGTCCGTAATGGTTTGGTATTGGGTGTCTGTAGGAAATTGTGCTTGGGCTGTGCTAAAAAATAACAAAAGCAGGATGAGAATGCCGTGATGTTTCATTTGGTTGTTTTAATGATAAATAAAAATAAATTTTTCTTATGATGTTTCAAATATAATAAAATAACGTAATATTACTTCAAAAAGTGTCTATTTTAATTTTTTATTGATTTTAATTTTTGTAAAACGATTTTTATGTGTGCTTATGTAAAAGTTCGTTTGTTTGATAAATAATCATTCATAAAAAATTGACAAACATCGTTTTTTTGATTATCTTTGATAAAAATATACATTTTATGTTAAAAAAAATACTTTTTACCGGTTTTGTTTTGTTATTTACCGGTATTTTAGGTTATAATTTTAAGACGGATCCTTACACCAAAGAAGCAGTTAAAAACGGTTTTTTAAACAATTATAAAGTATATGCCTTACCTATTCCGGATAGTTTAATGTTGGTAGATGAACCGGTTCCGGTGCAACAAAAAGATGTTAAAGAGCGTATTGACAGAGAATTGTTGGTTAATACTTATTGGCAATCTAACGGTTTATTGTTGCTCAAGCGAAAAAACAAATATTTTCCGGTGATAGAGCCTATTTTAAAAAGAGAAGGTGTGCCCGATGATTTTAAATATTTGGCGGTGGCCGAGAGTGGTTTGCAAAACATAACTTCGCCGGCCGGTGCCAAAGGTTTTTGGCAAATTATGAAAAAAACCGCCAAAGATTTAGGTTTGGAAGTCAATGATGAGGTAGATGAACGTTATCATTTGGAAAAAGCCACCGAAGCTGCTTGTAAATATTTGAAAAAAGCCAAACAAAAATATGGTTCATGGACTTTGGCAGCGGCAGCTTACAATGCCGGCATGACTAAAATAGCCAAGGAACTGGAACGGCAAAAAACGGACAATTATTACGATTTGCTTTTGACCAGCGAAACGTCGAGGTATGTGCCGCGTATTATAGCACTAAAACATATTTTGGAACATCCCAAAGATTTCGGTTTTGTCTTTAGTCAAGAAGACTTATATACTCCTTATGAATACTATGAAGTGGCAGTAGACAGTAGTGTTACCGATTGGGCCGGTTTTGCTAAAAAAATGAATATAACTTATAAAGAACTTAAGTTATTAAACCCTTGGCTTAGAGCGAATAAACTGACCAATAAAAACCATAAAACTTATTATATCAAAATTAAGAAGTAGTTTATTAGACAGGTTACTATTGCCTTTTTTGTATCAATATCAGTGCAAAATGACACTGATGATGCCTACAAATAAAATCAAATAAAAGACGATTAAAAATTGCCAAGCGGCATGTGCTTTTTTCATTTCCATAAATTCGAAAGCTACCAGCATAAACTTAATGGCAGACAGTCCTAAAATAATGGTAACAAAAAATGACCAGCCATAGGCATAATTTGAAAATAGTGCTGTCAGCAGGGTTAAAATGTATAGAAATATGATGGTGTTTTTTTGCGTTAATTTCATAGGACAATGTTTTAAAAAATAAGGTATAACATAGGGAATAGTAAGAGCCAAATCAAATCACACATATGCCAAAATGAGGCGCCGGCTTCTACATTTAATATATCTGGGCGCTTGGCTTTGCGCAGTCCCAAATACATAAAAAACAAGATGCCCAGTCCGACCAATACATGAATGACATGAAAAGCCGTCAGCAACCAATAAAAAGTAAAAAATGTATTATAACCTATAGTCAAACCATGTTCTATTTTTTCATAATATTCCAAACTTTTTAGCAGTAAAAACAACAAACCGCCAATCATAGCCATTTTGTTGTTAAAGGCGGCTTTGTCCAATTTTTGTTGTTTGACATAATATACCGTCCGGGCCATAAAATAACCGCTGGTCAGTAAAAATATAGTATTGATGGCACCGTAAGTGCTGTTGAGCATCAGACGTGATTGGTGATAGAGTTCCGGATTTTCGCGGCTGTTAATACTCAAAGCTATGAGAGCAGCACCAAAAGTAATAAGTTCAACCATAATTAATATCCAGATGAGGATACCTCCCGGCGGATAAAAAAAGTTTTTGTAATCGATTTTGTTTGCCTTTATATCTGTTTCGCTCATAATGTGACAAGTTTTAATGTTTGATTTTTTCGTATAATTTGACCAATGATTGCAACAGTTCTACCGGTGTGGTCAAAATTTGGTAATGATTTTGTCCAAACATTTGCGGCAGGTAATATTTGGCTTCGGCTTCAATGGCCAATGCATAGGCATTTATTTGCCGGCTTTTGAGTTCGCGTAAGGCTTGTTTGACATCTTGAATGCCGTATTTGCCTTCATACCGGTCGTAGTCATTGGGTTTGCCGTCGGATATGAGGATAACCCATTTGTTTTGGGTATTTCGTTTGTTAAGTAAGCTGCCGGCATGTCTTAAGGCGGTGCCAATTCTTGTATAACCTTGCGGTTGTGGTCGCCCTATTTTATATTTGGCAGTTTGCCATTTTTCGTCAAAAGATTTTAATGACAGAAAAGTGCTGTAATGGCGGGTTTTTGAAAAAAAAGCATCGATAGAAAAATCGACATTAAATTCGTTGAGTATTTCGCCAAATAAAATACTGACTTGTTTTTCTACATCAATCACACGATTGCCCGCAGCATAGCCGTCACTTGACAGACTTATGTCTAATAATAATAGCAACGACAAGTCTTTTTCTGTTTTGCGTTTTGATATGTATATTTTTTCATCTGGAGTGCGTTTGGCATAAATATCTGTCATCATATCCGTTACGGCATCCAAATCGAAATAATCGCCTTGTATTTGACGTCGGTGTTCTTTATAGCGGTTGTGCATATTGGCTAGCATTTTACGCAGTCCGTTTAAAGTAACCCGATGTTCGGTTATGGTATTTTTATAATAGGCAACATCTTGTTCTTTAATTTGTTTGGGATAGAGTTTGCAAAAATCCGGTTTGTACCGGCGTTTGTGATAATCCCATTCGTCATAAGTCAGATAAAAATCTTTGGCAGCGAGATCCTGACTTTCGGACACCGTGATATTTTCCATAAATTCGGTTTGATAGATGGAGTGTGTTTCATCATCGACTCTTACCGTGCGACTCATTTTTAAATCTTGCAGTGCATTTTGGTGTTCATCGAGTTCGTCGTCACCGTCAAAATCTTTCCATATACCGCCTTTATGCTCTTCAAGGGTTTCAATTTTTTCATAATAATTATTGACAACCTGATCGGCTTGTTGTTTTTTGTCCACTTGCATGGTTTCCATTTCTTCAACGGCTTGCAGTTTGCGAATGGTTTTAATTTCGTCATCTATGGCTTTTTTGACTTTTTCGTTGATATGTTTTAAGGCGTCGGTTTCTTCAGTGTCGGGACGGTTGGTCATCCATTTGCCGTAAATAAAACTCAAATCAGTTGTTTGTCCTTTGTTGGTTTGTTGTTGGTAATAATCCAATAGTTTTTGATGAATGCTTTGCATGCTTGGGAATTCATCAAACAATTGTTTAAGGATTTCCGGTGCACTTTCCAAGGCTTTTTGTCTCGAAGTATCCAAGTCTTCTTTTTGTCCGGCAGGCCAGTTCATGTGGTTTAGTTTTTGTATGGACAGGTAGATTGTTCTAAACAGGTAAAAATTCAGATTGTCTTGCAGGTTATCAAAAGCGGCAAAAAATACCGGTAGAAAAAAATCGTTGTTTTTATACCCCCCTTCGCGTTCTGCGGGGTAGATGTTGACAGGTTGGCCGGTCAGTGCCCGGGCCAATATGCTGAGGCGTCCTTGAATATCTTTTAAGCGCACGGTATTTTCGGCGGTAATTAAAGTCTGTGTTTTCTTTTGACGCAAGCGGTCTTTGACTTTAAAATAGCCCGAAAATAACCCTTCAAGTAATTCGTCCCAGCTCATTTTAGAAAACAGTTTAAATCAACAGATCGGTTAAATCTCGCAAGGCTTGTATAATTTCCGGTTCGTCACTCAATGGCTCCACTACGGCTACATGCACGGACAAACGTTTTGGCAAGCCACTTTTAATCAGTTTGGCCGCATCGACCAACAATCGTGTAGAGACGGTCTCGGACAAGCCCAATTCGGTCAAATTTCTGATTTTGTTACCTATATTGACCAATTTTTTGGCTGTTCCGGTTTCTATACCGGTTTCGTTTATTAATATTTCCTGTTCTAATTTGGCTTCGGGATAATTAAAACTCACTGCCACAAAACGTTGTTTGGTTGAAGGTTTTAACTCTTTAAAACCACGTTGATATCCCGGATTAAAAGAAGCTACCAACATAAAATCGGGGTGTGCTTTGAGGCTTTCGCCCAGTTTGTCGATATAGAGTTCTCTGCGGTGATCTGTTAAGGGGTGAATGGCTACAATAACATCAGGACGTGCTTCGGCAATTTCATCCAGATAAATAATATAACCCTCTCTAACCGCTTTGGTTAGCGGCCCGTCTATCCATACGGTTTCGGTGCCTTTGATAATATAGCGGCCTATTAAGTCTGTGGCGGAAGTTTCTTCATGACAAGCCACTGTGATTAATTTTTTATTGAGTTTGTCAGCCATATATTCTATAAAACGTGACTTGCCGGTGCCGGTAGGGCCTTTTAGCAAAAGAGGCATTTTGTTTTCAAAAGTTTTTTCAAAAACATCTATTTCTTTATCAATGGGTAAATAATAAGGCTGTTGAGGTGTCATAAATGAAATATTTATTACAATAAGAAAAATATTAAGTTAAAAAGGCGCTTCAAATCATTGTTTAAAAAACAAAATTTGAAGCGACCTTTATATATTTAAGTTGTATTTTGGTTAATTAAGATTCTAAAGCTTCATCGGTTGGTAATCCGTATTTTATAAAATCAATAATCAAGAGTATGGCACCGGTTGATAAGATGGTTGCACCGGTAATCAATACCCAAAAATGAGGTTTAATTTCATTTTGCACATCGCCGAAATCATAACCTAACACTCTTTCTAGATATACTTGTGCCACACCGGCGGCAGCAAAGGCCGATACCATAATAAAGATACCGACATTGGACAACCAGAACGCCATACGTCCGCGTGCATGGTCATATAATTTACGACCGGTAAGATTGGGCATGGCATAGGTCATGATAGCCAAAACAATCATGGCGTAAGCGCCCCAAAACGCCAAGTGCCCGTGCATAGCGGTAACCAAGGTGCCGTGAGTATAAAGGTTAGTTTGCGGTAAGGTGTGTGCCAAACCCAAGACACCGGCTCCTAAAAAGGAAACGATGGCTGCTCCAAGAGTCCAATAAATAGCTAAAGTATTCGGATGTTTTTTTTGTCCTTTGCGATACATATTTAAGGCCCACAAGGTCATGGCTAAAAATGCCAGAGGTTCCAAAGCAGAGAAAATACCACCGACGATAAGCCAAATTTTATTGACCCCAATATAATAATAATGGTGTCCGGTGCCTAAGATACCTGATAAAAATGTCAATCCGATAACTACATACAGCCATTTTTCAATAACTTCTCTATCTACACCGGTAAGTTTAATCAACAAGAAAGCCAAGATACCTCCCATAATCAATTCCCATACACCTTCAACCCAAAGATGAACTACCCACCAGCGGAAAAAAGAGTCCAATACTTGACTGTCAAAAGTAATCATGCCCGGTAAATATAAGACGGCTGCGCCTGCTAAACCGCCGAATAATACCCAAACCGTGGTCGATTTTTTCTTTCCTTTTAAAATGGTCATTAGAAGAATAACCAGGAATAAAATGACATCAATAGCGACTAAATAATCTAATTCGCGAGGGATTTCCAAGAATTTACGACCTTCCCAGATGTTAAAATGATAACCGGCCAAAGCTGCTACGCCTACAAGTGTTAAGGCAATGAGTTGCAAGTAAGCCAATTTAGGTTTCCATAATTCTGTTTCGGCTTCTTCGGGGATAATATAATAGGCGGCACCCATAAAGCCGGCCAAAAGCCAGACCACCAAGGTGTTTAAGTGAACGGTATGGGCCGTATTGAACGGAATCCATTGGTGTAAACCGTCATAGCCCAAGCGGGCAAATCCCATGATAAAACCATAGGTTAATTGAATGGTCCATAATAGCATGGACAAAGCCCAAAACCAATAAGCTACTTTTTGAGTTTTATATTTCATAATAATTTTTTTTAAAAGTTATTCAACGTTATCTTTCATGTGATCAATTGCCAGTGGCGATACTTTTCTGTCCACTTTTTCAAAGCCGTTAAGATCCAAATTGCTAATCCATTTAAAGAATGCAATCATGTCATTAGCATCACTTTCGCTCATGTGGTAAGCAACCATTTTACGACCGCGAGGTTGCCAAGGCGATTCAGACATTAATACAGCCCGCACGTAGCCTTCGCCACGGCGTTCGATAACATTGGTTAATTCGGGAGCGTAATATGCTCCTTCTCCCATAATTGTATGACAGCCCATACAATTGTTCTTTTCCCACAGGTGTTTACCATGGGCTACATCAGCGGGAATTTTGGTTTGCACTTGCCCTAATGAATAGATTGTCAAACCTATAAAAATGGCAAATGTTACAAAAGTCCCGACTAAAAAGAAGATTTTAGCTTGTTGTTTTGATAACATAGATTGAGTTTTTTGGGTTAATATTTATTTGTATTAAAGGACTAATTTGTCTTTTAATACAACAAATTTAAATAATCTTATTTCTAAATAAAATGAGAAGTATCAGTTATTTATAAAAAAAATAAAGTTTGTGTTTTGTTTATAATAAAATTCTAAAAAAATGTAGGTGTTAAAAGGATGGTATTAGTCTTTTGACATATCATATATTAAAAAGGTAAGTGTTAATAAAAAAGAGGCAATAGTGGCTCCCAAGACATAATTCATATAAGGCCAATGCACAAAGTCGCCGATAGAAGCAATCAAGCCTAATTGTAATGTTGTTGCCAATGCTATTTTTACTTTTTTAGTCATAAGTGGTTTGTTTGCAAATATACTATATCAAGGCAAATATATCATTAAATTTTTGTAAAAAAGTTATTGAAGTTGCCTGTGACATACTGTTGCTTCCGGCTGTGCGGTTAACAATCAAATATAAATGTCAGTTTGAGTGTTACGGCGCTTAGCCGGAACACTTGAAGTGACTTCTCGATACAATTCCAAAGCGAGTCCGGAATCACTCGAAGGAACATGGTATTTTATAAACAAAAAAATGCTTTGTTGAATCAATTACAGGGTGATTGTCTTGTATTCTTATATTTTATGCCAGATTGATATTATTGATTGATTAAATTTCCGTATCTTTACTTTAAAACAACTTTAATATGAAAGACAATTTTATAAAAGGATTTCTGATCGGTTTATTTTTACCTGTAATTGCTTTTTATTTTTATACAACGCTGGTATTAAAGGCAGAAATTTCGGCAGGTTTAAAGCAATTGGCTCAAGACAATTTACTGACACAAGTTATAGCCATTAATGTGATAGTTAATATGTTGCCATTGTTTGTTTTTAATCAAAGAGGTGAAACGCAAGCTTTAAAGGGTGTTGTAGGCGCTTCATTATTGTATGCATTGACTATATCCATATTGTATTTTTTTTAAATTAAATTCATGCCTGTTCTTACAAATACAATATTTATGCGCTTAAAAAGATGTCCGGTTAATTGTAATCTCCGGTATTAGAATAAATTTCTTTAAAAAAATATAGGTATATGTATTGGAATTACAAAAAAAGTTTATAAATTTGCACACTCAAAATAAGGATATTTAAAACAGATTAAAATGAAAAAAGGAATTCACCCTGAAAATTATAGAATGGTTGCTTTTAAAGATATGTCAAACGGCGAAATCTTTTTAACCCGTTCTACTGCCGAAGCTAAAGAAACTATTGAAGTGGACGGTGAAGAATACCCCTTGGTAAAAGTGGAAATTTCAAGAACTTCTCATCCGTTTTATACCGGTAAGATGAAATTGGTCGATACCGCCGGACGTATTGATAAATTTAAGAAAAAATACGCTAAGTTTAATAAATAAACAAGCGCAAATAATATATAAACCTGTCGTGAAAAATATTTCCGGCAGGTTTTTTTTGTGTTAATAATTAATATTTTAACACTTTTTTAGTAACTTCGCATTTGCTAATTAATAAAGAATTATGAACTCAAACAATACAAAGAATCAAAAAGACGAAGTGGTTCATTATAATGCACCCGAGTTGGCCAAACATGAAAAATTAGGTGAATTGGCAGCGACGGCTATCAGTGGTAATGACATCAGTTCGTCAGTATTATATGTATCGGCTTTAGCTATTGCCTTTGCAGGACAATATGCTTGGATTACCCTGCTTATTGTGGCCTTCGTTTTATTTTTATTTAGAAAAATTTACGGTGAAGTTGTTGGTGCTTTGCCTCTGAACGGGGGGGCTTATAATGCGTTGCTCAATACCACCAGCAAACGCATGTCTTCCATAGCGGCTACTTTAACCTTGTTGTCTTATATGGCAACCGCCGTGATTTCTGCTAATGAAGCCATTCATTATCTTTTCCATATTTTCGGTATTCATGACAATAAAATGATTATAATGGCCACTATTGGCTTACTTGGTGTTTTTGCAGGTTTGGCTATTATGGGTATTAAAGAATCGTCTAAGGTGGCTATTGGCATTTTTATCTTTCATTTGTCGGTAATGGCAGCTTTGATTATTGCATTGAGTATATATGTTATCAATCATGGTTTTGGTATATTTATAGACAACTGGCACCGGCCTTTGGAGCAAGGAAATATTTGGATGGCTATTTTCTTTGGTTTTGCAGCTTCTATGCTCGGTATTTCCGGTTTTGAGAGTTCGGCCAACTTTGTTGAGGAACAAAAACCAGGTGTGTTTCCCAAGACTTTGCGTAATATGTGGATTGTGGTGAGTATACTCAATCCGTTGATGGCCTTTTTGGCCTTGGCTGCTTTACCCATTGATGAAGTTAATAAAAATACATTGTTAATTCAATTAGGAGAAACTTCTCAGGGAGAGTGGTTGGCATTTTTTATCTCCATAGATGCCTTTTTGGTTTTATCCGGAGCTGTTTTGACCAGTTATATCGGTGTTACCGGTTTGTTGGAACGTATGACTCTGGACCGTATTATGCCCAATTATTTTCTTAAGAAAAATAAGCGTGGTGCCTCATACCGTATTATCATATTTTTCTTTTTATTGAGTGTTTCGGTATTGATATTAACCAATGGTAAAGTAACAACTTTGGCGGGTGTTTATACCATATCATTCTTGTCGGTAATGTTGCTGTTTGTTATCGGTAATATACTGCTCAAAGTCAAGAGAAAACATTTGCCGCGTCCCGAGCGGGCGCCTTGGTTGGGTATTATTGTGGCTTTTACAGCCGTATCGGTAGCTTTGATAGGTAATATTATAATGCAACCCGAAAATCCGGATGATCCGGCTAACTGGCAAGTATTTGTCTATTATTTTGTGCCGGCGGTATTGTTTATTATGGTGATGCTCAATCGCACGGTTTTATTAAAACTTTTACTAAATATAGTGCAATATATATTTGAACCCATACGTAAGTTTTTCTTGCGTTTGCACAAAGGAATAGATAAATTAATAGATGATATTAACAGTCAGGAATTCGTGTTTTTTACCAAAGGCAAGAGTATTGCCAATATGAATAAAGCCATGTTGTATATTCGTGATAATGAGCATACTAAAAAAGTAAAAATAGTAAAAGTATTGGCACCGGGAGAAAAACCTTCTGAAGAGTTGATTAGAAACATTAAAATTTTGGATGAAGAATATCCTGAAATTGATATAGAATTTGTGCCGGTAGAAGGTAAATTCGGCCCTGAGTTGATCAAAGAATTGTCTGAAAAGTGGCATATTCCCATCAACTTTATGTTTATAGGATCACCTGATGAAAAATTTCCTTACCGTTTGGAAGAGCTTGGCGGTGTGCGTTTGATTATGTAATTTTTAGTTTGTGGTTATTAGTTTGTAGTGTGTAGTTATGAGTTCATAGTTATTAGTGTGTGGTTATGAGTTCATAGTTATTGGTTCATGGTTATTAGTTATTGGGTGAAACTGGTTTTATTATATTTGTTTAGTTAAATTTTTTTATGAAAGGTATTATTTTGGCCGGAGGTTCCGGCACGCGCTTGTATCCTATTACCAAAGTGGTATCCAAACAGTTATTGCCGGTGTATGACAAACCGATGATTTATTATCCGCTTTCTACTTTAATGTTGGCCGGCATTCGTGATATATTGGTTATTTCTACACCACATGATTTGCCCGGGTTTAAAAAACTATTGGGGGATGGTTCTCAATTCGGTATTCGTTTGTCATATGCCGAGCAACCCAGTCCGGATGGATTGGCGCAAGCTTTTATTATAGGGGAAAATTTTATAGGAACTGACAATGTTTGTATGGTATTGGGCGATAATATTTTTTATGGTGCCGGCTTTTCGGGGATGCTCAGTGAAGCACGCCGTAAAGTTGAGATGCAAGACCAAGCTGTGGTTTTCGGTTATTATGTCAAAGATCCGGAACGTTATGGTGTGGCGGCATTTGATACTTCCGGTAAAGTTGTCAGTATAGAAGAAAAACCTCAAAAACCGGCTTCAAATTATGCCGTTACGGGCTTGTATTTTTATCCCAATAATGTGGTGGAGATTGCCAAAAATGTCAAACCCTCGGCGCGAGGAGAATTGGAGATTACCAGTGTTAATCAGGCTTATTTAAAACAAGATAAACTTTTTTTGCAACAACTAGGCAGAGGATTTGCATGGTTGGATACCGGCACTCATGAAGCTTTAAGCGAAGCCACCGAATTTGTTAAAACCATTGAAAAAAGAACCGGGCTTAAAATTGCCTGTCCCGAAGAAATTGCCTTAATCAAAAAATGGTTGTCCAAAGACACTGTTTTGGAAAATATCCGCGGACTCAAAGGTAATTATTATGATTATGTGCGGGCTTTGTCATTATAGACATAAGTTTATTTTTTTATTAGTTCCATTGCGCTTTTAATTTGAATTCTTTACAGATTTAATATAACTCGCCCCTTTCTCTGCAATAGGGAAAGGGGCAAAGGTCGGTTGTCAAAAAAATCAGTAAATTAATTAATTATAAGTTTTTCCGTGTATTTGTTTTTGCCGTTCATTACTCTAATAACATATGTGCCTTGAGGCAAAGAGGCAGTATTAATTTTAGTTGTTTTATCAAATGTTTTTTCTAAAATTAATTTTCCTTCCATATTAAACATTTGCAAAAGAGATTTTTTATTTACTTGTTTCAGTAATTTTATTTGAACAAAATATTCTGCGGGATTAGGAAAAACTTTTAAAAATTGATTTATGGTTTCCGGTGAATTATTATTTTCAATACCTGATGTTTCTTCGTTACTATCCAACCGGTGTAATTCACATATTTCACATAAAGAAAGCGTGCGATTATAAATTCTTATTTCATCTATATCTCCGTTAAAATGCATGGGATCGTAACCATTATTTAACTGTGTATAAATAGAAATGGCCAAAGGTTGCGAAATAATATCATATCGAGGGTTGGTGGTTGTAGTTTGTAACGTGTTTTTAATTTGGCAATCCACTATTAAAGTCCATTTATTTTTATTAAACAACCCAACAATATGATGCCAATTACCATCATTAATTAAATCGTCATCTTGTAGAATATAAAATTCGTTAGCTTCTGCCCGTCCTCTCAACTGTGCGTGTCCATTTTGCATAACAACCTGAAAACCTTTGTCATATCGATGATCGTATTTTCCGACAATCCATTGTAATGTGTCGGAAGTGGTTCTTATCCAAACGCTTACACTAACTTCATTGGTGATGCCTCTATCAGAGTTACCGGCTAAAATGTAAGCGTGGGCTACATTGAAATGATAAAAAAGACGATTGCCGGAATGCCCCGGTACAGCATTATGATTAACGCCGTCGATATGTAATGGTGAGTAATCCAATACATCATTATCTAATGGAAAATATGCTACAAGTCCATTGTTAATATCCGAAGATTGAGCCAATGTAATAATACTAATTTGTATAAGTAAAAGAAATAATAGTTTTTTCATTTTTTTAAAAATTAGTTTATATGCAAAGTTATAAAAAATAATATTAAGAACAAGTCTCATAAAAAACATTTATTTGAACTAAAATATTATCCTTAAATTTGTTATTCAAATTTAATATATTTAAAATGAATTTAAATGATAAAGCCATATTAATAACCGGAGGCACAGGTTCACTCGGAAAACAACTCACCAAACGTATATATCAATCTTATCCTGATGTAAAAAGATTGGTTGTGTTTTCCAGAGATGAGCAAAAACAATTTCAGATGGCACAAGAATTTCCGCATGAAAAATATAAAAGCATTCGTTTTTTTATAGGAGATGTTCGTGATAAGGAAAGACTCATGCGTGCCATGGAAGGTATTGATATTGTTATTCATGCAGCTGCTATGAAACATGTGCATTTAGCAGAATATAACCCGATGGAGGCTATTAAAACCAATGTTTTAGGGGCTCAAAATGTCATTGATGCTTGCTTGGCAACCGGTGTGAAAAAAGTAGTAGCGCTTTCTACGGATAAAGCGGCAGCACCAATCAATTTATATGGTGCCACCAAATTAACTTCCGACAAATTGTTTATTGCTGCTAATAATATCAAAGGTAAACGCGATATAAAATTTAGTGTGGTCAGGTACGGCAATGTTATGGGCTCTAATGGATCAGTCATGCCTTTTTTCTATCAAAAAAGAAAGGAAGGGGTATTACCCATAACAGACAAACGCATGACCCGTTTTAATATATCTTTAGACGAAGGCGTGAATATGATATTTCATGCTATTGAAAATGCTTGGGGAGGTGAAATATTTGTGCCAAAAATTCCTTCGTATAAAATTACAGATGTGGCCACAGCTATATGTCCAGATTGCGAGCAAAAAGAGATAGGCATACGTCCCGGTGAAAAATTGCATGAAGAAATGATAACCGCTTCAGACTCCTTTTTTACTTATGATTTGGGAGATTATTATGCTATTTTACCTTCACAACCTGTTTTTGACCTTAACCGTTTCATACAAGAAAATAATGCCGAAAAAGTAACCAATGGTTTTTCATACAATTCTAAAGATAACCAATATTTTTTGACTGTGGCGGAATTGAAAGAATTAATGCAAACCAAGCTAAATTTTGAATTGTAAACATGAGTGCGTTTAAAATACCTTACGGGAGGCAACATATTACATCCGAAGATATAGAAGCAGTAGTGCAAACTTTACAGTCGGATTTTTTAACCCAAGGGCCAAGAATTGCAGAATTTGAACAAAATTTTGCACAATATGTCGGTGCAGATTACGCTGTTGCTGTGTCTAATGGCACTGCTGCCTTGCATTTGAGTTTATTGGCAATGGGTATTCAAAAAGGAGATAATATCATCACAACACCTATTACATTTGCAGCCACTGCCAATGCTGCCAGATATCTCGGTGCCAATGTGTTTTTTGCAGATATAGATCCGGACACTTATGTAATCTCTATTGATGCCATACAGCAATTGATAGCTAAACACCCCAAAGGGTTTTTTAAAGCCATTTTGCCGGTAGATTTTGCCGGTTATCCGGTAAATACCGAAGAATTAAGAAATATAGCCGATGCCAATAATATATTTATTTTAGAAGATGCCTGCCATGCCCCCGGTGCTTATTTTATCGATTCAAATAATGACAAACAGAAAGCAGGAAATGGTAAATACGCACATACCACCGCATTTTCATTTCACCCGGTTAAACATATTGCTGCCGGTGAAGGCGGTATGATTACTACAAATGACGAAGAGATTTATCAAAAATTATTAGCTCTTCGCACACATGGTATTTCAAAAAATAATATGAAATATGCTGTTTTAGACCAAGAAAAACAAGGAGCGTGGTATTATGAAATGCACGATTTGGGTTACAATTATAGAATTACGGACATTCAAGCTGCTTTAGGAAACAGTCAACTTAAAAAGGCGGAAATAGGCTTGCAACGAAGACAAGAAATTGCCAGAAATTACAGGGCAGCTTTTAATGATCTTCCTATTAAGATGCAGTTAGATAATGAAAAACACTTTAATGCACATCATCTGTTTGTTATTGAAGTAGGGCAACGAAAAGCTTTATACGAATATCTGCATCAAAACGGCATTTATGCACAAATACATTATATTCCGGTGCATTTATTAGATTATTACCGGCAATTCGGTTGGAAAAAAGGTGACTTTCCAAATGCAGAGACCTATTATGAAAAAACCATTAGCCTCCCTATGTTTCCCAGCTTAACAGATGCCGAACAAAATTTTGTAATTGAAAAGGTTAAATCTTTTTTTAAGAAAAATATTTAAAAGTTAGACTTTTTATACCTTTAAGTATTATACCAAATAGTAAAAAATGAAAAATATAGCTATTATTCCAGCTCGTGGTGGCAGTAAACGAATTCCTAAAAAAAATATCAAAAACTTTTTGGGCAAACCCATTATTGCGTATAGTATAGAAACTGCGTTACAGTCGGGGTTGTTTGATGAAGTTATGGTTTCGACAGATGATAGCGATATTGCAAAAATTGCTCTGCAATACGGCGCAAAAGTTCCGTTTTTACGTAGTAAACAAACCGCTGATGATTTTGCAGTTCTAACAGATGTATTGACAGAAGTTCTACATAACTACCAAAAGGTAAATAAACATTTTGACCATGTTTGTTGTATCTTACCTACGGCACCTTTTATCAATAGTTATGATGTAACCAAGGCTTATAATAAGTTGATTAGAGGTAATTTTGACACGGTATTTCCGGTGGTTCGATACAGTTTTCCCATACAACGCGCCATGCAATTTGACGGAGATCATGTCAAAATGATTTGGCCTGAAAATATTCATAAGAGATCACAAGATTTAAAATCCAGTTTTCATGATGCCGGTTTGTTTTATTGGGCAAAAACCGGTGTTATTTTAACCCAAAAAAAACTTTGGACAGACAATACAAGCGCCATTGAAATTAATGAACAGAAAGCTCACGACATAGATACCATTGAAGACTGGAAAATAGCTGAACTAAAATATAAAATTTTATATGGCAGCAATGAAAAGAACTTATAAACCCTTACAAAAACAAACTTTTTCAATAGGTGACTATAGCATTGTTCCTATTAGAGATCAAGATAAATATGACATTATGCAATGGCGTAATGAACAAATATATCATTTGCGTCAAAATGACATATTGACAAAAGAAAAACAAGAAGCTTATTTCAAAAATGTGGTCTCTCAATTATTTGAACAAGCACAGCCGGAACAATTATTATTTTCCTATTTACACAATGATAAATGTATCGGTTACGGCGGTTTGGTTCATATCAATTGGCATAAAAAAACAGCCGAATTATCCTTTATAATGGCTACACAGTTGGAAAAAAATGCGTTTGAAAAACACTGGCTGATTTTTTTGAATCTTATTGAGAAAGTTGCTTTTAATGAAATAAACCTCAATCAAATTTTTACCTACGCTTATGATTTGCGGCCACACTTATATCCTGTATTGGATAAAGCCGGATTTAAACAAATTAGAAAATTAAAAAACAAAATTATCATTGATAATCAAACGGTTGATGTAGTGATTCATCAAAAAGATAAGCCGGAAATAGTTTTTAGAGATGCCCGAAAAGCTGATGAAAAATTACTTTACGATTGGGCCAATGACGATTTGGTAAGACAACAATCCTTTAACAGTCAAAAAATTGCTTATCCGGAGCATCAAAAATGGTTCCGGCAAAAATTTCAAGACTCCAATAATCTTTTTTGGATAGCGGAAATAAATAAACATCCCATTGGTTTAGTTCGTTTTAGTTTAGAAAAAAATCATGCTGTTATAGGTGTCAGCATTGATCAAAATCATCGTGGAAAAGGTTATGCCGGTAAGATGCTACAATTGGCAAGTCAAAAATTTTTACAAGTTTTTAACTTACCCATTCATGCTTACATCAAAAAAACAAATACGGCCTCTATTCGATCTTTTGAAAAAGCAGGCTATAAATTTGAAAAAGAATTAATTATACATGAATCGGATAGTTATTTGTATGTAAAAAAGACTGAATGACTTCTCGATACATCCCAAAGCAAGTTCGGAATTACTCGAAGTGACGTGCTGCTGCAAATAGGCAGTGAGGTTATCAATTAGATGTTCGGGGTCAGTTCAAGAGCTGCATTGACGCAGGAAACACAGTATGTCGAGAACGGCTGAGAATCAATCAATTTTTCCCTTATCTTTGACTAGCAAAACTAAATGCAAAATGAAAATAGCCAATTTTGAAATCGGGACCGGGAAAACCTTTATTATAGCAGAGTTGTCTGCGAATCATGGTCATGATATAGAAATAGCCAAAGAAACCATACGTGCTGCCAAACGAGCCGGAGCCGATGCTATTAAATTACAAACTTATACCCCTGATACTATTACTTTAGATTGTTCTAAAGATGATTTTATCATTAAAGGAACCATTTGGGAAGGCAAAAAGTTGTATGATTTATATAAAGAAGCATATTTGCCTTGGGAATGGCATGCCGATCTTTTTAAAACAGCCCAAGAAGAAGGGCTTATTTGTTTTTCGTCCCCTTTTGATAAAACAGCTGTCGATTTTTTAGAACAATTTGATGTCCCGGCTTATAAAATCGCCAGTTTTGAAATCACTGATATTCCTTTAATAGAATATGCAGCCGGCAAAGGAAAGCCTATGATTATATCTACCGGCATAGCCGATAAGCAAGATATACAACTTGCTGTTGATACCTGTAGAAAAGCCGGCAATAATGATATAATTTTGTTAAAAACTTCTTCGCAATATCCGGCAAAAATAGAAGATGCCAATTTGCGTATGATTCCGGATTTAGCAAAAGAGTTTCAAGTGTTAAGCGGCTTGTCCGACCATACAACCGGTGAGTTGCTCCCCACAATTGCTACAGCTTTAGGTGCTACGGTTATTGAAAAGCATTTTATTTTGGATAAAAAAATCGGTGGCCCCGATGCTTCCTTTTCGTTGGACGAAAAAGCTTTTAAACAAATGGTAGATGCCGTTAGAAACACTGAAAAAGCTTTGGGAAAAATAGATTATTCTCTGAGTGAAAAAGCAAAAAAGAGTCGTATTTTTGCAAGGTCACTTTATGTGGTAAAAGACATTAAAAAAGGTGAGGCTTTTACCGAAGAAAACATACGTTCCATACGTCCGGGATTTGGTTTGCATCCTAAATTTTTGCCGGAAGTATTGGGTAAAAAGGCAAAGGTTGATTTAGATAAAGGTTCGGCTCTTAAAGAAATATATATTGCTTGATATAATTTTTAGCTGGCTGTTAATTGGGCTTCTCGATACATCCCGAAGCAAGTTCGGGACACTCGAAGTGACACAT
>JAMOMQ010000013.1 GCA_027066995.1 Flavobacteriales bacterium | reverse complement strand
AACCAATTCGGGATAAAAACGTGGCCCCAATGCCGGCACTAAAAAATACAGCAAATACGATCCGTAATATGTGATAAAATAAAACACAATGGACTTATCCAAAGCTTTAAACATTTTTTTCTTATACAAATAGCCCAAAATAATAAGTGGCATGGGAAAATAAAAGAAATACAAGATATAAAGCAACTCTGTTGTATATGGATTGATAAAACGTTCAATCCAAACCGTAGGATCCACCCCTAAAAGCCACCGGTCTATTTGATAGAGTTCTTTATCATAAACTTTGGAATTGATATATGGCAATACGGTATGAATACTGTCAAAAATAAATATCAAATAAATAGCCGGATAAAATAACAACAGGTATTTTTGCCAAACTTTTTTGTTTTTTCGAGCTCTCAATTTAAGTATAAACCACTGAAAAAGAAGCAAACCTGTCAATAATACAAAACCATATAATCTGTATTGCGATTGGCTGAAACTGATAACGTAAAAAATGAAAATGGCTAACCAAAATATCAAGTTAACCACATCCACCAAACTGAGTTTTTTATAAAAATTCATCTGTAAAAAGCCTATTTTAATTCCTTGGCATAAATACGGCGACGTAAATGTTGACGGGTATCATACGAGTTAAACATTTGTAATGAGGGTTTGTTGTCTTCAAGAATATGACTGGTAATAGCCGTAGTAACACCATTGTCAATACACGCCTGTGTCATATGTTCGTAAAATATGGCCGGCACACCTTTTCCGGCATATTCTGGTAATACGGCATGTAATAATAAATCAATGGTATCATTTTTATACAAAGCCTTTAATATATGATACCAGCCAAAAGGAAACAGTTTGCCTTTGGCTTTTTGAAATGCTTTTGAAAGGGACAAAACTCCCAGACCAAACCCAACCAACTTTTCATTTTCATCTACGACAAACCCCACGTATTTGGGATTGACCATATCAAAATATAAATTGGTATAATAATCGATTTGTTTTTCGGTCAAAGGCACAAAACCGTAAAGGTTGACATAAGATTTATTAATGACTTCAAAGACTTGACGCGCGTAAGGCTTCACTTCTTTGGACTTTTTAAAGTGTTTAAACTTCAAATTATATTTTTTTCTGACAATTTCGGACACCCGTTTGATTTTAGGGGGCACTTCCTCAGGTATCTTCAATTCCAATTGCACCCAATCCGTTGCCTTGGCATAACCCAACTGCTCCATGTGTTGGGGATAGTAAGGATAATTATACAAAACGGCTTGAGTTGCCAACTCATTAAAACCTTCTACCAGCATACCTTCCAAATCCATGTCGGTAAATCCTAATGGCCCGTGCACACCTTCCATACCCTTTTCTTCAGCCCATTTTTCAACGGTTTCTATTAAAGCTTTGGATACTTCGGGATCATCAACAAAATCAATCCAACCGAAACGCATCATCTTTTCGTTCCATATTTCATTTGATTTAGGATTGAGTATGCCTGCAATACGACCTACTATTTTACCGTCTTTGTAGGCCAACCAATATTTGGCTTCGCAATACTCAAAAGCCGGATTTTTATCTTTGTCTAAGGTTGATATTTCAAAACTGTGCAATGGTGGCACACGATATTGATTGCCTTTGTATAATTCATCGGGAAAAGCTATAAACTTTTTCAGCTCCTTTTTAGATTGCACCTCTTTGATTTCAATGGCAGACATGAGATAAGTTTTTAAATTATAATTTTTTGGCCGATTTAATCAAACTGTCAATAGACCGGTCAATTTGTGCTTTGGTATGGGTGGCCATCAAAGAATATCGTAAAATGGCTTTACCTTTTTCTACAGCCGGATGCACAACAGGGTTGACATAAACACCGTCTTGCAACATCAAAGTGGCCAATTGATAAGTTTTGATATCATCACCGACATGAATAGGGATAATAGGCGTTGTACTTTCTCCTATGTCAAATCCGTTTTCAACTAATATTTTTTTAGCATAATTGGTGTTTTCCCATAATTGATCAATACGTTCGGGTTCTTTTTTGATTATCTCCAAAGCTTTTAACACCGTTGCAGCAGATGCCGGTGGAATACTGGCACTAAACAACAAGGCTCTTGCATTGTGTTTCAAAAAATTGATGGCATCTTTGCTACCGGCAACAAAGCCGCCCAATGATGCCAAAGACTTACTAAAAGTCCCCATAATAATATCAACCTTATCTGTCACACCGAAATGATCGGCTGTTCCGGCACCATTATTACCCAAAACACCCAATGAATGCGCATCGTCTACATAAACCGATGCATTGTATTTATCAGCCAAGTCCGTAATTTTATCCAGCGGGGCTATATCGCCCTCCATACTAAAAATACCGTCCATAACAATAAGGATAATTCTGTCTTGATCTAAAGATTGGAGTTTTTTCTCCAAATCTTCCATATCATTATGCTTGTATTTGATGACCTTGGCAAATGATAAACGGGTGCCTTCGATTATAGAAGCATGGTTTTTTTCATCTAACAAAATATAGTCGTTGCGACCGGCCAAAGCGGCAATACTTCCCAAATTGGATTGAAATCCGGTGCTGAAAACCGTAGCAGCTTCTTTACCTACATACTCTGCTAATTGGCTTTCCAATTCTTCATGCAAATCCAAATTACCGTTCATTAAACGGGATCCGGAGGCACCTGTGCCATACTTATCTAAGGCTTTTTTACCGGCTTCTATGATTTCCGGATGCTGTGTCAATCCCAAATAACTGTTTGATCCGAACATCAATGTTTTTTTACCTCTCAAAATCACTTCCGTGTCCTGACCGGTTTCTATAGGATGATAAAAAGGGTAAATACCTTGCTCCATAAACATTTGTGGAATACGGTATTCGGCGAGTTTTTTTTGTAATGGCTTCATATATTTCTTTCTATTAAAATCTTCATCTCTTTTTAAATTGTTATGCTTATTAAAGAGTAGAAAAGAGTTACAAAACTACAATTTTTTTTCTAATTCGTAAAGAAATCGTAAACAAAGCCTGTGACTTATATAACTTATCAAAAAAAATTACACCAAACCAATTCTTTTTTTGTATTTTTACTAAAATTTTAAATAAAAAATATGGAAACTTATCAAAAAGTTGATAATAAAATTAAGTTCGGCATAATAACCGGCATTACGCTTTTTATATTATTTATTTTGCTCATATCGTCAATGACTACAATAGAAACCGGTTACAAAGGCGTTTTATACAAAACTTTTGGCAATGGTGTTGACACCACGCAAATACCTCTTGGTGAAGGTTTTCATTTTGTAGCACCCTGGAACAAAGTTTATAAAGTTAATGTCAAACAACAGCAACTGTTTGAAAGTATGAAAGTATTGTCTTCCAATGGTTTAGACATTCAGCTGGACGCTACGGTTTGGTTTCAGCCTCGTCATAAAGATTTGGCCAAACTGGTAAAACTACGGGGCTTGGATTATGTTGATGATGTTATCAAGCCCTCTATACGGTCGGCTGCCAGAAATGTAGTAGGCCGTTATACCCCCGAAGAAATTTATTCTACCAAAAGAGAAGCCATTACCAAAGAAATTTTTGATGAAACCAACCAAATATTAAATGACAATTTTGTGCATCTCAAAAACATTTTGGTGCGTGATGTAACCTTGCCGGCTACCATCAAAAATGCTATTGAACGTAAACTCAAACAACAACAGGAGGCTTTGGAATACGAATACCGTCTGCAAAAAGAGAAAAAAGAAGCCGAACGCAAACGCATTGAAGCCAAAGGTATTAAAGATTTTCAAGATATCGTATCAATGGGAATTTCAGATAAACTTTTGCGGTGGAAAGGCATTGAAGCCACTTTAAAACTTTCGGAATCTCCCAATACAAAAATCATTATTGTAGGCGGTAAAGACGGATTACCTATTATAATGAATACCGAAAAATAATAAGGTATTTTCAGAAGTGTATAAATCTTTGCAAATCAGCAATATAATTTGAACTATTTTGTATATTGTTAATTTGTAAAGGCCATAAAATTATTAGCCGCTTCTAAATCAATATAAATCACCGGTTATTAAAAAACACTACCCCAAAACAAGATTAGGGTAGTGTTAACGGAAAATTTTCTCTTTTATAATAACTTCTTACAAAAAACCTAGTCCAACAACTTAATCCTGTTACGGTATAAATTAATTTTTCCTTCTTTTTCCAGTTGTTTAAGCAAACGCGAAACGACCACTCTTGAAGTTGACAAATCATTGGCAATCTCTTGATGCGTAATATTAATCATTTTTGTTTGAAGGGCTTCAGAAGCCTTTTCAAGATATTTCATAATACGCTGATCCATTTTCATAAAGGCAATGGTATCCATGGTATTAAGAAACTCTTTCATACGATTGTTGTAATTGCGACAGACGTAATATCGCCAACTGGGAAACTCTTTGGTCAGTTGATCCATTAAACGCACAGGATACATAAGCAACTCTGCATCAGTCTCCAACACAAAATCTATTTCACTTTTTTTAGAATCGGAACAAATGGAGAAAGTGGCTGTACAAGCTTCTTTTTCATTGAGATAAAATAAAATATGTTCCTCTCCTTTTTCATCGGTTCTAACCACTTTGGCCGTTCCCGATAAAACAATGGGAATGTCTTTGACGACATCACCTCTGGAAATAATTTGTGTTCCTTCTTCAAATTTTTGAATGCGACCATAAGTCGCTAAGTTTTCAATAAGTTTGTCTGAAAAAATATCGCCTAATATTTCTTCTAATTTGTGTTGTTTATCCATAGTCAGTTATTCTATACTTCTCACCTTCTCTACCTCAGGTAAGTATTTTTTTATTATTTGTTTCACACCGATATTCAAAGTTAAATTATTTATTTTACAATGAAAACAATTGCCTTCTAATTGAACAACAACTTCTTTATCGGTAAAATCAATTAATGAGATATCACCTCCATCTTTTTGTAAGAAAGGACGTATCTCGTCTAATGCTTGATTTAATTTAATCAATTTTTCTTTCTCTTCCATCATTTCGATTTTCCGGTTAATACTATAAAATAACTGTATATGATGAAAAATTATTTTACGCTGCAACCGGCCTGATTTGTAATCCTGATTTTTTCTGTCGGCGGCAATGTTTCATTACGTTTCATAGTTTCTTCCACCACATTTTTTGTAATTTCTTCAAAAGCTCTTTGCGTCGGCGTGTTTTCTTGTAATGCTGCCGGCCGTCCCACATCACCTGACTCACGCACACTTTGCACCAGAGGAATTTCTCCCAAGAAAGCTACGCCTAAATCTTTGGCCAAATATTTACCACCATCTTTACCAAAAATATAATATTTATTTTCGGGACATTCTTCGGGAGTAAAATAAGACATATTTTCGACAATTCCCAATACCGGTACATTGATAGTCGGATTTTTAAACATGTCTATAGATTTTTTCACATCGGCAATGGCTACATTTTGTGGTGTGGTAACAACCACGGCGCCCGTGACAGGAAGGGTTTGCATTACAGATAATTGAATATCACCGGTGCCGGGAGGCAAATCAATCAACATAAAATCCAAATCGCCCCAATCCGTATCAAATACCATTTGATTAATAGCCGAATTGGCCATACTGCCACGCCAAATTACAGCTTGGTCGGGACGTGCAAAATAACCGATGGACATATTTTTGACACCATGAGCTTCTATAGGTATAATCATGGTTTTATCTCCAACTTTGGTAGCTCTAGGACGCTCGCCACTAGTGCCAAACATCAATGGAATGGAAGGTCCGTAAACATCGGTGTCCAATATGGCTACTTTAAAACCCATTTTGGCCAACGAAGTTGCCAAATTGGCAGTAACGGTTGATTTTCCTACACCACCTTTTCCCGAAGCTACAGCTATAATATTCTTAATCTTTTTAAGTGGTTTTTCTTTTTCACTTTCAGGTATAACTACTTTAACATTAATCTTGGTTTCGACATCGCCAAAATCTTTAGACAAGGCCTCCATTATATCATCTTCTAGTTTTTTTCGAATATGCACCGCCGGAGAATCAATCACCGCATCAATTTCAATTTTTTTTCCGAAAATATCTGATTTAGCTTTTACCTCCTTTATAATGCCGGCATCAACCACATTGGTATCTTTACCCTGAACATGCACTTGTTTTAATAATGATAATATTTCGTCTTTATTTAATTTCTTGCTCATTGTGTTTATGTTTTAAAAAGTAAACAAAATTACAAAAAAAAATTATTTAAAATCATTATAATTAAGAAAATTATAATTGCATTTTTTTTCGTGCAAAACTGTAAAAAAATAATAAGAACGCCATAAAAACAGAAACCCTTGCTATATAGTCGCCCTGCTGCGTATAAAAACTGCTATGTTCATTCAAACGCACCTTTACCGTTAAACTGCCTCTTACATTATAAGGTAACTGCTTGGTTACTTCTCCAAGTTGATTGATATGAGCAGAAATTCCCGTATTGGCGGACTGGACTACATCACGCCTGTTTTCTATGGCACGCAATTTGGCGATACTTAAATGTTGCCGGTGCCCTTCGGTGTTGCCCCACCAACCGTCATTGGTAATTACAGCCAACAGATTGGCACCTTTTTTTACATATTGCGTAACATATTCGCCGTATACACTCTCATAACAAATAATAGGAGCCACTTTTATGGGTGTACCAGGTACAATAAATACACTACGTTCCTTTTGTGAAACGTTGGATCCCATAGAGACCCCTATGGTTTTTGTAACCCAATCGCCGATTAAAGGCTCCAAAATTTTTCTAAAAGGTGTATATTCGGCACCTACTACCAATTTTGATTTATGATAGAGTTGCAAACTATCGGACAGACTGACCAGAACGGCCGAGTTATACATATCATACCATCTGCCGTGTTTGGAACGGTTGGCAGTTTCTGGAATATTTTTGGTATGTTTAGGATACCAATGAATAAAATCAATACCTGTTAATACCGGCGTTTTATAGGTTTTAACAAAAGATTTCAGTAATAAATAAGGCCGGGTAAAACGAAAATCATTGATTTCAATATATCTTGATATGGCCGTTTCGGGTGCAATGATCAAATCAGCTTTGGGATCGGCCAATTTTAAAAAATCTTGTACCAATTGTGTATTGTTATATTTAAATTTCTCTGTCCACGGGTCTAAATTGGGCTGTAAAATAGAAACAGTGGCTTGAGGGCCTTGTTCGGTATAATGTCCTTTTATATAATAAGAAAACAGAACGGGAATGAATACCCACAAAAAAGCTCTTCCGGAATTTATCATCAAACCACGCAGGTTACGCACCTGCAAATATTTAGACAAAGCCTTATAAAACAATAAGTTAACTATCAACACCCAAAAACTTCCTCCAAAATTACCGGTATATTCATACCACTGAATCCAGTCTGTTTGTTCCGAAAAACCATTGCCCAAATTGAGCCATGGCCAAGAAAAATCCCAATTGAGATGAAATTTTTCAAAGCTAATCCATATAAAAATAAAAAAAGCATAAGCCATTGATTGCGGCAATCGTTTTCGTACAAAATGAAACAACCAAAATGTAAAGGTCATTAAAAAGGCATTAACTACTATGGCAAAAACACCTCCAACGGCAGTCGCTTTATAAACCCACCAGGTTTTGGTCAAATTCCAAATAAAAAAAGCTAAATAAACATATAAAAAGAAAAATTTATCAGCCTTGTTTTTTAAAAATTTTTCTTCAATAAACAATAATGGAATAAAAGCAAAAAATAAAAAAAACGCATGACCAAAAGTCGGCCAACCTATACTGAATAACAAACCGGATAATAAAGCTAATAGCAGATAATGTTTCATTTCACTTAAAAATTACACAAATGTAAACATTTTAAATAATAATTGACACCAGCTGAAATGTTCCGGCATCTTATACCGCCCGGTTCCTAAAAAAATGACAGGTGTCATCTTTTATTATAATTTGCTTTTTTCTTTTCAAGAATCTTATTCAAGCAATTATAATAAACTGACAAATATCACTTTTTTCCATTTTTTATACTTTAAATTTATTGTGAAAAATGTTTTTCTAAAAAAAATTTTTTCAATCTTTGAAAATATTTAATATGACAAATAAAGACTTAAAACATTCAGCTATGAAAAAGCACAATTTTTATGCAGGACCAAGCATTCTGCCACAATATACCATTGAAAAAACCATTGAAGGCATTAAAGATTTTGCCGGCACCGGTTTATCCGTTTTGGAAGTTTCGCATCGCAGCAAAGAGTTTGTTGATGTGATGAATCAAGCACAAGCATTGTTTAAGGAATTACTCAACATTCCCGACGACTATTCAGTGTTATTTTTACAAGGAGGCGCCAGTACTCAATTTGCCATGATTCCTTTCAACTTGCTTAATAAAAAAGCTGCCTATCTCGACACCGGTGCTTGGAGCAGCAAAGCCATCAAAGAAGCCAAGGGTTTTGGTGACGTAACCGTAGTAGCCAGCAGCAAAGACAAAGGCTACAATTATATTCCGAAAAATTACAACATTCCCACCGATGCCGATTATTTTCATATCACGACCAACAACACTATTGCCGGTACAGAAATCAAAGAAGATATTGACAGTCCGGTTCCCTTGATTGCAGATATGTCATCCGATATTTTTAGCCGTCCTGTTGATGTATCAAAATATGCCTTGATTTATGGTGGAGCACAAAAAAATCTCGGTCCGGCCGGTGCCACTTTTGTGATTATCAAAAATGATATACTCGGCAAAGTAAACCGTCATATTCCCACCATGCTTAATTATAAAACGCATATTGACAAAGGCTCAATGTTTAACACACCTCCGGTTTTAGCGGTTTTCTCAGCTTTGCAAACACTCAAATGGCTTAAAGATAACGGTGGTGTAGCGGCAGCTCAAAAACGGAATGAAGAAAAAGCCAAAATTTTATACGATGAAATCGATCGTAATAAATTATTTTCGGCTGCGGTACCAAACGAAGCAGATCGTTCTCTAATGAATATCACCTTTGTTATGAATGACAATTATAAACAATACGAACAAGACTTTCTGGATTTTGCCGCCCAACGTGGCATAGTCGGTATCAAAGGACACCGTTCGGTCGGTGGTTTTAGAGCCTCTACTTACAATGCCTTGCCTAAAGAAAGTGTTGAAGTTTTAGTAAAAGCCATGCAAGATTTTGAAAAACAAGTATCTTAAGAAAAATTAAACATATACCATGAAAAAAGTACTGATAGCAACAGTTAAACCTTTTGCCCCCGCGGCTATCAACCAAATGAAAAATTTGTTGGACAAAGCCGGTTATAAAATGATATTATTAGAAAAATATCCGGATAAAAAAGCCTTGATAGAAGCCGTTAAAAATGTAGACGCCTTAATTGTCCGCAGTGACAAAATAGATGCGGAAGTATTTGAACAGGCGCCCAATCTTAAAATTGTGGTTCGTGCCGGTGCCGGTTACGACAATATAGATTTAAAAGCTGCCACTAATAACAAAACCGTGGTGATGAATACTCCCGGTCAAAATGCCAATGCCGTGGCAGAATTGGTATTGGGCATGATGGTGCTCATGGCACGCAACCAATTTAACGGCACGCCCGGCACCGAACTCAAAGGTAAAACCATCGGTATTCATGCCTATGGCAATGTAGGCAAAAACGTGGCACGCATTGCCAAAGGTTTTGATATGAATGTGGTCGCTCACGATCCTTATGTATCATCGGAAATTGTAGAACGTGACGGTATCAAAGACTATGAAAACGTTGAAGATATGTATAAAAACGCCCAATATGTTTCATTACATATTCCGGCAACACCACAAACTATCAAAAGCATTAATTACGAATTATTAAAACAAATGCCCGATAATGCGGTTTTAATCAATACAGCCCGGAAAGAAATTATTGATGAAGACGGTTTGTTACAATTGATGGCAGAACGCCCCGACTTTAAATACATTTCGGATATAGCTCCTGATAAACGTGACGAATTTGAAACCCGGTTTGCCGATCGTATTTTCTTTACACCGAAAAAAATGGGTGCACAAACCGCCGAAGCCAATATCAATGCCGGTGTGGCAGCGGTTAATCAAATAGTCAATTTCTTTGAAAACAATGATCAAACTTACAAATTAAATTAAAATTAAGACCTAAAACTATGGCAACAATAAAACCATTTAGAGGATACAGACCTCCCAAAGACATAGCCAAAGATGTGTCGGCTTTACCTTACGACGTAATGAACTCTGAAGAAGCAGCCGAAATGGCTAAAGGCAAAGAATACTCATTACTACATATTACCCGTGCCGAAATAGATTTGCCTGAAGGCACCGATATCCATTCGGAAGCGGTTTATAATAAAGCGGTTGAAAATTATAATAAATTCAAAGCTAATAAATGGCTGGTGCAAGACGAACAACCGCATTATTACATCTATGCCCAAACCATGGACGGACGCACCCAATATGGTATTGTGGGTGCTGCTGCTGCGCAAGATTATTTTGACGGCATTATCAAAAAACATGAATTAACCCGCCCCGACAAGGAAGAAGACCGTATGGTATTAACCCGTTATCTCAATGCCAATATAGAACCGGTATTCTTTTCTTACAAGGCGGTACCTGAAATTGATGCTATTGTAGAAAAAGTAGTCAATAATAATGAACCTATTTACGACTTTACGGCCGAAGACGGTTTCGGACATCATTTTTGGGTGGTGGAAGACGAAAAAGACAACCGTCAATTAGAACGCTTGTTTGCCGAAAAAGTCCCCTATACCTATGTGGCTGACGGTCATCACAGAACTGCCGCGGCAGCTCGTATAATGCAAGAAAAAAAAGCACAAAATCCCAATCATACCGGACAAGAAGCTTACAATTATTTTATGGCCGTGCATTTTCCTGACAACCAGCTCAAAATTATTGACTATAATAGAGTTGTTAAAGATTTGAACGGCTTGACTAAAGAAGAATTTTTGGAAAGAATCAGCCGGAGTTTTGATATACAAAAGATAGGTCCCGAAAATTATAAACCGCAAAAATTGCACGAATTTTCTATGTATTTGGACGGCGACTGGTATAAGTTAACCGCCAAACCCGGCACCTATAACGACAACGATCCTATTGATCAACTCGATGTCAGCGTACTGTCCAAACATATTTTAGAACCCGTATTGGATATTAAAGACCTGCGCACAAGCAAACGTATTGATTTTGTCGGAGGTATTCGCGGTCTAAAAGCATTAGAAGATAAAGTAAACTCAGGTGATTATGCTGTAGCATTTGCCTTGTATCCCGTGTCTATGAAACAGTTAATCAACATTGCAGACACCGGTAATATTATGCCACCCAAAACAACCTGGTTTGAACCCAAGTTGCGCAGTGGGCTGGTTATTCACGACTTAACTTAATTAAAATTGATCATGAAACTGTCTCAAAAGAGTGAATATCTTTCATTGCAAACCTAGTGAGAAATACTTTTGAGACAGTTTCTTAAAAATACAGTTATGGCACATTTTTATCCTGCAATATTAACCCATCCGTTACGCAATAAAGCTTGTATATTTCCTACGGAAGATGATTGCGAATTGAGTTCGAGCGATATCAATAGTATAATACGCCGCAATCCTTATTCTTTTAATAATATTTTTTACAAGCCCTATATCAAACGTTTACAAGGCTTAAAAAAATACAAAGCCATCAAACGACAATACTTAAAATTTAAAAAAAACAATATTATCAAAACCGGTGAAAATCCGGGCTTTTATATCTATAGTATTATCGATAATGAAAAAAAACAATTTGCAGGTATTGTGGGACAAATTCCCCACACCGATTTTGTAGAAGGTCTCATTCATAAAATAGAAAAATCGGTTCCGGCTATGGTTGCAAAAAAAATAGATTTAATTGAACACACAGGATTCATAGCCAAACCTATTACGGTAGTTCATGAAAATATTGAAGCTATCAATCAAATTATTAACAAATATAAATCAAAAATACCCTTATACGAATTTACCCGTAACAACGGATTTATTCACGAAGTTTGGCAAGTATTGGATCCTGAAGATATTCAATTGATCAAAGATGCCTATTTACAAGCCGGTCAATTTGACATCATAGACGATAACAACTATTTTGAAGCTTTACATGCTATATACCAGAAAAAAATTAATGAACCGGACAATCTTTTTTCCGGTCAAGAAGCTTTTAATTACTTTCCGGCTTTTATGATTAGTCAAAACCAAGTCAAAATACACGAATACAAAAAAGGGGTTTCGCCGGATTTTTCCAAAACCTTTGAAGAAGTTTATCAAAACCTTAAACAACATTTTGAAATAGAAGTGGTTACAAATTATGACCCTCCCCAAAAAGGCGAAATTCTATTTTATTCATTACAAGGCAAATACAAACTAAAACCAAAATCACATATCGACAAACAACTCCCCGATTCGGTTATTTTCGAACGCTATATTTTACCTCAAATTTCGGACAATCATACTTTGTTAAGCAACGAATCACTAAAATTTTGTGACGGTAAACGCAGCACCAAATGCGTCGAAAATCAACTGAATAAAGGCAACTGTAAATTCGGTTTTATTGTGCGGCCGATGGATTTTGATGAAATCAAACAAACCATTGATCTCGGCATAGCCATTCCTTATAAAAGTTTATACCTCGAACCACGTCCTTTAAAAGGCTTGTTTATTTACGAAATATAGAAAAAATGAAGCAGACTATATGTGATAACTTAAAAAAAATAAAAAACGAAACACCCGAAAATGTTCTTTTGGTAGCAGTATCCAAAACCAAACCCAATTCTGATATCATGTCAGCCTATGCCTGTGATCAACGGGATTTTGGCGAAAACAAAGTACAAGAATTAGTGGCCAAACATGAACAATTGCCCCAAGATATCCGCTGGCACATGATTGGTCATTTACAGCGCAATAAAGTCAAATATATAGCGCCTTTTGTCTTTTTAATTCATAGTGTGGACAACCTGAAACTACTCAAAGAAATAGAAAAACAAGCTGCCAAACACCAACGACAATTACAAGTGTTATTGCAAATAAAAATTGCCAAAGAAGACACCAAGTTCGGTATGGATGAAGAAACCCTCCACACTATAATTACTCAATACCAAGCCGGTGAATTTCCAAATGTCCGTATAAAAGGACTGATGGGAATGGCAACCAATACAGATGATACCATACAAATTGCTTCCGAATTTGCTTATTTGCATCGCCTGTATATAAAATCCAAGTCGCAATTAAAAGAAATGGAATATCTATCAATGGGAATGAGTCATGATTATAAAATTGCCATAACACACGGCAGTAATCTCATTCGGGTGGGCTCAGCCATTTTCGGTGCCAGAAATTACAGCATTTAAACTGCATATTTTTTACTAACTTTGCCGCAAGCACCGTTCAATAAATAATTTATGGATTTTTTTAAATTTCTTATCAGTAAAACATTCTTAAAAAATTTGATAGCCGCTGTTGTTTTAATAGTGCTCATCATTTTCGGTTTAAAATTATATTTGGCCAATTACACCCATCATAATGAGTATCATTTGGTTCCCGATTTGACCAATAAATCATACGAAGACGCTAAAAAAATATTGGAAGACCGACAAATGAATATCGTCATAATAGATACGGTGGATTACAATCCCAAGTATAAGAAATATGCCATTATTGAACAAAATCCTAAAAAAGATGACCAAGTAAAAGTAGGACGTAAAATTTATGTCAAAATAAACAACAACGCTTTTGCCAAAGTATCTTTTCCGGCGGTCATCGGCAAATCCAAACGTCAGGCTTTGAGTTTAATAAAAGCTTCGGGGTTAAAAGTAGGAAAAATAACCACCAAACCCTATTTTGCCGAAATTGTATTGACTGCCATGCACCAAAAAGACAGTTTAAAAACCGGAGATAAAATTCCAAAAAATTCCGTTATTAATCTAACGATTGGCGACGGCAAACGCTCAGTTGAAAGTAGTAATAATGACGAAGACACTTCGGATGCCGGAAAAGACTATCAAAATGCTCCGCAAGCAGATGCTACGCTTCAAAAAACACTGAACAATGTCATTGGAAACTAATCAAACCCCTGACGAGGAAAAACTCTTTGAACATTATCAATTTATTGTTGATAAAGGTCAAGGTGCCGTGCGTATCGACCGGTATTTGACTGACAAAATTGAAAATTTGACCCGCAACAGAATACAAAATGTTGCCAAAGCCGGCGGTGTGTTAGTCAACGGACAACCTGTCAAACCCAATTACAAGGTCAAGCCTTTAGATGAAATTAAAATTGTGCTGCCCTATGCCCCTTACGAAAACCTATTGGTGCCCGAAAATATACCCATTGATATCGTTTACGAAGATGACGATTTAATTGTGCTTAACAAACCAGCCGGTATGGTAGTGCATCCGGGACATGGCAATTACAGTGGCACCTTGCTTAACGGCCTTATTTATCACTTTGAAAACTTGCCGAAAAATTCGGACAACCGCCCCGGCTTAGTGCACCGGATTGACAAAGATACTACGGGACTGTTAGTAGTGGCCAAAAACGAAAATGCCATTACCAAACTGGCACAACAATTTGCCGACAAAACCTCTAAGAGAAAATACGTAGCTTTGGTTTGGGGCGACTTAAAAAACGACGAAGGCACCATAGAAGGAAATTTGGGACGCAATCCGAAAAACCGGCTGCAAATGATCGTTTTTCCCGAAGGAGATTATGGTAAACCCGCTGTTACTCACTACAAAGTTTTGGAACGTTTCGGTTATGTTACCCTTGTAGAATTGGAACTGGAAACCGGTCGCACCCATCAAATACGAGCTCACATGAAGCACATCGGCCATCCTTTGTTTAACGATGCCCGTTATGGTGGTGACAAGATACTAAAAGGCACTACCTTTACCAAATATAAACAATTTGTCGATAATACTTTTAAAGTATTGCCAAGACAGGCATTGCATGCCAAAACATTGGGCTTTACACACCCGCGCACCGGTAAATTTATGAGCTTTGACTCTGAAATTCCCACCGATATGCAAACCGCTATTGAACGATGGCGACACTATGCCAAACACAAAAAGGAATAACTTTAATATGTCAAGTCAAGCCATTGGTTTATTTGATTCGGGTGTAGGCGGTATCAGCATTTGGCAGGCCGTTAATACTTTGATGCCATACGAACATACCATTTATTTGGCGGATAACAAAAACGCACCTTATGGCCATAAAACCAAAGATGAGATTATTGCGTTAAGCGAAAAAAACACGGAATTTTTGCTCAATAAAAATGTAAAATTAATTATTGTGGCATGTAATACAGCTTCTACCAATGCCATACCACACCTGCGTCAAAAGTATCATGTGCCGTTTATACGCATTCAACCCGCTATAAAACCGGCCAGCCTACAAAGCCAAACCAAGAAAATAGGATTGTTAGCCACCCAAAGCACCTTGCAAAGTAATATGTTGCAAGAACTTAAAGAGATTATCCCTGTCAACGATGTAGAAATTATAGGCCGTTACGGACAAGGATTGGTAGAAATAGTTGAAAATAACCGGATGGAAAGCCGGGAAACTTACCGGCTATTGCAAAAATATCTCAACCCGATGCTGGAACAAGGCATTGATCATTTGGTTTTAGGCTGCACCCACTACCCTTTTTTAATACCTCAAATGAAACAAATATTGGGTGCGTCCGTCAAAATTATAGAACCGAGTATGGCCATTGCCAAACAAAGTAAGCGGGTATTGGAAAAATTGAATATTTTAGCCCCTGAAAATCAAAAAGCTAAACACGAATTCTATGCCAATCATTCTACTGCAGCTTTAAAGAAACTTCTTAAAAACATACCCGAAGCATTTATTAAAAAGTTGGAATTTTAAATTGGCAAAAAAGTTGGCTCTTCCATAAATTTAATGGCAGATAGCTGTTATACCAAAACGACATACAAAATAGTCCAATGTTTCTAACTATTTTATAAATCCATTTGATATAATAAACTACCGGCTTGGTATTTTTTTTCCAAATTTTTTAACATGTCTTTTACCATACTGTCCAAATCGTATTTATGATGCCAATGCCAATCTTTAAAAGCCATACGGTCATCAATAGATTCCGGCCAAGACTCTGCAATGGCTTGTCTGAAATCAGGTTGGTAGTCTATGGTAAAACCGGGTATGTATTGACGAATAGCTGCGGCCAATTCTTCCGGTGTAAAACTAATACCGGCAATATTATAGGAGTTATGAATACTTAGGCGTTCTTGATCCGCTTCCATAATTTTAATGGTGGCATCAATGGCATCGGGCATATACATCATAGGCAAACGTGTATTGGCAGCCAAAAATGATGTGTATCGACCGTGTTTTAAGGCTTCATGAAAAATTTCAACAGCATAATCGGTAGTACCGCCACCGGGCATGGTTTTCCAACTGATAATGCCCGGATAACGCACACTTCGGACATCCACATTAAAATGTTCGCGGTAGTATTCTATCCAACGTTCGCCGGCCAATTTGCTGATACCATAGACCGTATTAGGGTCCATAACGGCATATTGCGGCGTATTGATGCGCGGGGTGTGCGGGCCGAACACGGCAATAGAACTGGGCCAAAATAATTTTTTAAACAAACCTTCTTTGGCCAATTCTAACAAATTAAACAATACCTGCATATTTATATCCCAGGCTTTATTGGGCATTTTTTCGGCATTGGCCGATAATATGGCAGCCATCAAATATACCTCGTCAATTTGATAATCTTTTAGGACATTTCTAACAGACTCACGATCAGTCGCATCCAGCAACACAAATTTAGGGTCAGGATTTTTTGGATTACGTATGTCAGAAGCAATAACTTGTCCGTTATTGAATTTTTGACGCAACTTAGCCAGTAAATCCGTGCCTATTTGTCCGTTAGAACCGATTATCAATATATTTTTCATCAGATACTTGTCTTTTTTATCAAAGCAAATATAACTTTTTTATAAATCATAAAATCAAAAATAAATCATAAAATTGTAATTAAATAAAAGATTTTTTAAGTAATTTGCAACTATGAAAGCTATTACAGGTTATTTATTAGGATTTTTATTATTAATTAATTCAAGTTGTCACAAGGATGTTAAACAAAAAGTGCAGCCTGTGCAAAAAACTTCTAAAAAAAATATCCAAATTGTAAAAAGAAGTATTCCGCTTCAATCTATCGATCCCATAAAGGATGCCGTCAAAAAAAATAATAATTTTATCAAATTGGTTGAAAGCTTTAAACCGGAAAATTACAGCATAGATGAGCTTATTGACCTGACAGACAAAGACTTAAAACTTTTTAAACAGTTAAAAGCGCGTCATTTTAAATCAAAGTTGGATACAGCAGCCGTTAAAAGCCGTTTGGTCTTAACGGAAATTAATTTGAAAAAACTTCGTTTTCTTATACATAAAAAACAGATAGAAACAGATACCATACAAAAAACTTTGAATACGGTGGTCAAAAATCTCAATGCCGTGATTGACAAAATGAAAATCTATAATACAGGTTATGACGAATTTGAAGAAATTTTGACCCGTGACAGTTTGGCACAAGCCCGTAAAGACAGCATGCCCAAGCTCGACCATATCCAACATAAAAAAAGCAATCTTAATAAAATTAATCGTCTCAAAAAGAATATTAAACAATTAAAAATCAATAAATTGCCAATAAAGTCAAAAAAATAGATTTTATTATTTATCAAAAACCAACCGGGCGGCAATTGCTACTTCAGGCCATGTTTTACTAACACCGTCTTTGCCGGTATGTTTATCAAAACAAGCTTTATGAAATTTATTTAGAGCTTTAGCAGCAGCAAAATCTTTAAGTAAATCAATCCGGCCGTTTAGTTGCACAACCCCTTTTTGATTATCCATCTGCAGAAACATAGGCACTATTTTTTCGTGGGCATTCATATGAATATTGACCCAAATACTGTCTTTGGTTATTTTTTCTACACGTGCATAAATATTTTCAGTATCGGTCATATATTCAAACAAATCACCAATCAACTTCTTATCACGGTCTTCATTGTCAGAAAATATCGAATAAACATTGATTTGAACTTGTGCATTTTTTAAAATCTCAGCCAAATTTGTTGCAGATTTTACCCCTTTTATTTTGAAATTTTGAAATACACCCTTTACAGGTATTTTTCCGGTAGTTTTATAACCGGTCCAATAAATGCTTGAGGCATCTTCATTAAGTTCCCATTTTGTGGTTTGTAAGGACTTTGGACTATCTTCTTGAGGTTTTTGTTTGTTTTTCTTAGGACTTTGACAAGTAAATAATAAACCCAACAACAAACCGGTCACTAATATTTTTTTCATAAGGCGGTATTTTATATCAAATATACCAAAACTTTACGGCATCAACAATGCATCAATAATATTTTTGACATTTACAGAACACTCAGCCACCTATAATTCTGCTAATATAGAACACTTTTATACATCCCGAAACAAGTTCGGGACAGTCAGAGAGCTTGTTTATTGCAATTATAAAAACCTTAAGACATACTAACAAGAACCGGATGCTTACAAACTCTTTAATCTTTTTTCAAGTAAAGCAATTTTTTCCAACGCGTCGGCTTCTTTTTTTTGTTCCATAGCCACTACCTTTTCGGGGGCATTGTTAACAAAGCGTTCGTTGCTGAGTTTTTTTTGCACACTTTTTAAAAAGCCTTGTGTATATTCCAATTCTTCCAAGAGTTTTTGCTTTTCTTCTTCGGGATTGATAAAACCGTCCAAGGGCACAAAATATTCGTTCACGCCTACTCTAAAAGCAGCCGCTTGATCGTCGGGGGTTGTTATTGGATTAATGTCTTTGAGATGTCCCAATTTTTTAACCACCGGCCAATAATCTTGACTTAAAGGTTCTTTTTCCAAAATTAATAAATCGACAGACTCTTTGGCCGGGATATTTTTTTCTTTACGTATTTTTCTAATGCCCGAAATAATTTCTTGAGCTAGTTGCATCTGTTTCAGATTATTGGTGTCAAAAGAAGCTTCTTTGGGATATGCCGATACGATAATGGCCTCCTCCGGATTGCGCTGTTTGATGTATTGCCAAATTTCCTCCGTAATAAACGGCATAAACGGGTGCAATACTTTCATATTATTTTCTAAAATGGCAATGGTTTCATCATAAGTTTTTTGATCGATTTTTTCACCAAAAGGCGGTTTGACCATTTCTAAAAACCATGAGCTGTAATCGTCCCAAATCAACTTGTAAATACGCATTAAGGCATTCGAAATACGGTATTTTGAAAAGTCATCTTCTATCTCTGATAAAACTTGATTAAACCGGTTTTGATACCATTTAATAGCAGTTTTGGCAGCTTCGGGTTGCGGTTTTTCTTTGTCAATCTCCCACGATTTGACCAAGCGGAATCCATTCCAAATTTTATTGGCAAAATTACGGCCCTGCATGACCAAATCCATATCAAAAGGCAAGTCGTTTCCGGCCGGCGAAGTCAAAAGCATGCCTACACGAACAGCATCGGCACCGTATTCTTCCATCATTTTGATTGGATCGGGCGAATTACCCAATGATTTGGACATTTTACGTCCTAACTTATCCCGCACAATGCCGGTCAAATAAACATTGTCAAAAGGTTTTTGTCCGGCAAATTCGTAACCGGCTATAATCATACGAGCCACCCAAAAGAAAAGAATTTCGGGGGCTGTCACCAAATCATTGGTCGGGTAGTAATATTGAAAATCTTTATTTTTGGGATTTCTAATACCGTCAAAGACACTCATAGGCCACAGCCACGACGAAAACCAAGTGTCCAAAGCATCTTCATCTTGCTTTAAATCGGATAATTGTAAATCAGGATTTCCCGATTTTTTTCGTGCCAAAGGCAAGGCTTGTTCCAGACTCTCTGCAACCACAAAATCATCTTCGCCATCGCCATAAAAATATGCGGGAATACGGTGTCCCCACCATAACTGACGTGAAATATTCCAATCGCGCACGTTGTCCATCCAGTGAAAATAAGTGTTTTCAAATTTTTTGGGAATCAATTTCACCTCTCCATTGCGCACCGCATCAATAGCCGGTTGTGCCAATTCTTTCATTTTTAAAAACCACTGACGAGACAAGCGTGGCTCTATCACTGCATTGGTGCGTTCGCTACGGCCAACGCGGTGCATGTGTTTTTCTATTTTATCCAAATAGCCTTTTTCTTTCAACTCTTCAACTATTTCTTTTTTGACCACATCGCGATCTTTGCCTTCGTAGTGCAAACCGTAACTGTTGAGCGTGGCATCCTCATTAAAAATATCAATAATTTCCAAATTGTGACGTTCGCCTATTTCCTTATCATTAGGATCATGTGCCGGTGTGATTTTTAAAGCACCGGTTCCAAATTCCGGATCGACATAATCATCGGCAATAATCGGTATTTCACGATTGGCTATCGGCACCAAAGCTTTTTTACCAATGTATTTGGCATATTTTTCATTTTGAGGACTGACGGCAATGGCGGTATCACCCAAAATGGTTTCGGGACGAGTGGTTGCTATTTGTATAAACTCGTTTTCACTGCCAACAATCGGATAATTTAGATAATACAAATGTCCTTGTTCATCTGTATAATTGACTTCTTCGTCAGAAACGGTTGTTTTGGCTTCCGGATCCCAATTGACCATACGAAAACCGCGATAAATCTTACCTTTGTTATACAAATCGACAAACACTTTGATAACGCTTTCATACATATCATCATCCAAAGTAAATTTGGTCCTGTCCCAATCGCAACTGGCGCCTAATTTTTTAAGTTGTTCCAAAATAATACCGCCGTGTTTATGCGTCCAATTCCATGCGTGTTTAAGAAATTCGTCTCGTGACAAATCGTCTTTTTCAATTCCTTCCTTTTTGAGTTTGGCTACAACTTTGGCTTCTGTAGCAATAGAAGCATGATCGGTGCCCGGCACCCAACAAGCATTTTTGCCTTGCATACGGGCGCGACGTATCAGCACATCTTGCAAAGTATTATTGAGCATATGTCCCATATGTAAGACACCGGTCACATTGGGTGGAGGAATAACAATGGTATACGGCTCTCTTTCATCTGGTTCCGAATGAAAATATCTGTTTTTCATCCAGTAATCATACCATTTATCTTCTATTTGAGACGGATTATATTTGGTGGGAATATTCATGAAACTACTGCATTTTTAATTAAGTTACAAAAATACAATTTATTCTTAATTTGTCATGCCGGAAAGGATTAAAAATATTGTATGTTATATTAAGTCATTCTCGACACACTGCATTTTGTCCTTCAATACAGCACCGAACGGACATACCACATGTCTATTCAAGTAACCCCGAACTTGTTTTGGAGTTGTGTCGAGAAAGACAATGAGTGATTTTTTTGAAGGTGTGAGAATAATTATTTTTATTCTTCACACAATACACAAACTGACATAAACAAACGCCACATTATATATTTATTTTTGGCATAACTTTTGCAAAATGTTTAAAGGAAACCAAAAAAATCAAATATTTTATTTGGTCATTAAAAAAAAATAATAACTTTGAATTTTAAAATGAAAAAAACAATACCATGAAAAAAATACTTTTCTTATTCGCCATTATATTAAGCTTTCAAGGCTTTTCGCAAGAGAAAAAGGCTAAAATTGAGTTTAAGCAAACTGAAATAGACTACGGCACTATTGAAAAAAATGCCGATGGCACCCGCGTATTTGAATTTACCAATACCGGTGATGCACCACTTATTATCAATCGTGTTAAATCGTCTTGCGGTTGCACAGTGCCCAGTAAACCTACCAAACCTATTATGCCGGGCAAATCCGACAAGATTGTAGTTAAATACAACACACACCGTGCCGGCCCTTTTAGAAAAACCATCACCGTTTATTCTAATGCCAGCAACAACGTCGTTATATTAAAAATAAAAGGAAAAGTGGTAGATCCCAATGCGGTCAACTTGCAAAGAAAAAGTGCCAGCCCCGTATTAAAATAAGAATTATCAAATAAAAAAATTTTAAGCCGCTTTTTTTAAGGCGGCTTTTTTTATAGGCACTTTCAGAATTATACCAAATTGGTTTATATTTTAATATTAGTCCGTCAAATACAGCATAAATTCGTCACGCGGTATTTCACGTGCCCCCAAACTGGCCAAATGATCGGTATATAATTGGCAGTCTATAATACTGACATCTTTTTCTTGAGCGGTTTCCGCCAAATGGATAAAAGCCAATTTTGACGTGTTGGGTTCTAAATGAAACATACTCTCACCGGTCCATACGCGCTTGGCGGATATAACAACATAAAGCCCACCGACCAATTCATCTTTATCATTCCATACCTCAATAGAAAAGGCTTTGCCCATTTTATATAATTTGATATAAGCTTCAATCATTTCATCATGTAACCAAGTGCCCTTTTGTCCTCCTCTATGAACTTGAGCACAAGACTTGATAACAGCTTCAAAATTCTGATTTTGTGTAATTTTATAATTGCTTTTTCGACGAAAAGCTCGCATACTCTTTGAAATTTTAATTTCATCAGGAAATAAAACCATTCGCGGATTGGGTGCCCACCATAATATTTCCTCATTTTTTTCATACCAAGGAAAAATACCATTACGGTAAGCTACCAAAAGTCTTTCTACCGACAAATCCCCTCCATAAGCCAATAAACCGGAACTGTTAGCTAAAGTAACGGGAGGAAATACAAAAGAATTTTGATTTAACTGAAACATTAAAATTTAAAATTAGAAGTTTGCAAAAATACGATGCAAAATTATAAAAACGATATCAAAACCCTATTTTTTTATGTTAAAATTTATGCCGATTAGCCATAAATCAAACAATTTAATTTCTTAAATTATAATAATTTATTGATAATCAATTTACTTTAAACGAACATTATATATCAGCAACTAAAACTAAATACAAATATAAATTAATCTAATGTTCTGTTTCTGTTTCACTTACGCCACATCCAAAATACTCACTTGTAGCTACAACTTCCACTACGTTTTAATCTTAATTAAGTAGGGCTTGCTAACGAGATTTTCATATAAAATTAACATTTAATAATAAAAAAACAATCCAAATGTTTTTATTTTTAATTAAAATTTAATATTTTTACCGTAAGATTATAATATCATTATTATATTAACTTAAAATTTAATCTATGAATGCCAGATCTATCGGGGTCATTTTTCTCTTTTTATTATGGGGTAGCGGCAGCACTTATTGGTATGTATGTAAAATAAAAGGATTTTGTCAAAATCAGCCAAATACAGCCATAAAAACCCCTGAAAAATCAACAGATACTACGAGTGCCGTTAAAAAAACCATCAAACATGATTTGCTTTATTTTTTATGGGGACAGTCTAAGGTCAAAATAGCAGATACCACCCGGTGGCAAGCCGAAATAAAATCAATTAAACAGCTGCAAGCAGAAGGTAAAAAATTACGTATTGAATCGCCATATTATAACAATGAACCCAATAATACTACTTATGACAATTTGGGCTTGGCACGTGCCGAAGCTATTAAAAAATTAATTTCAAAAGACATAGATACCAACTTGGTAATGACGCGTGGTCAATTATTACAAGGCTCGCCCACCCCTCATCCTTATTATATCAATGCTTATAAAAATCATATCCGGTGGATAACATATAATAACTTTGTTCAAGAACAAGACAACGGCAAAACAGCCATCCATTTCCCTTTAAATTCAACCAAAGAAATTAAAAACAAAACCATTATAAATTATTTAAAAGGATTGAGTCAAAAAATTAAATCCAATCCGGCATATAACATTTTGGTTGTGGGACATACCGACAATAGCGGTAGCCCCAAAGCCAATAAAATTTTAGGACTCAAACGTGCCAATCGTATTAAAAAAGTATTGATTAATAATGGTATTGACGCCGATAGAATTATTGTAAAATCTGCCGGTGATACTGAACCTGTCGCAGATAACAATACCAAAGAAGGCAGGCAACAAAACAGAAGAGTTGAAATCAGTTTAATAAAAAATTAATATTATGAATTTATTAGTCAGCGGTTTATTCAGTGCCGCAGATTCTTACGGCAAAGGCACTGCAACATTTGAAATTATTTTAATGCTTTTGATAGCCTTTATCTTAGGCTATTTATTACGTTATTTTCTATCAAAAAACAACAACAATCAAGCTCGTTTAGATGACCTCTCTCATAAAAATACGCTTTTAGAGAATCAATTGGATATCAATAAGAATGAATTAAAACGACTACAAAAAGAATTGGATGATTGTAAAAACAATCAAAAGAAAGCGCTATTAACCTTTAAAGCAAACCAAGAGCCTGCCAAAAAAGACGATTTGAAAATAGTGGAAGGTATCGGCCCCAAGATAGAACAACTGTTATATGAAGCCCGTATTTATACTTGGGATGATTTATCAAAAGCAGAAATTTCATATATACAAGCTGTTTTGGACAAAGCCGGCCCCAACTACAAAGTTCATAATCCCGAAAGTTGGCCTTTTCAAGCCAAAATGGCTTTAAACGGTGAATGGGATGCCCTTAAAAAATGGCAAGACGAACATAAAGGCGGCCGTTTTTAGTGCATTAAGACAAATAACAATTCGTTAAGTATATCTTTTTGGGTCATACTACCCGAAGAAAGCCCTTTACTTTTGAGATCAGCAGATTTTAGAGCGGCTATATTGCGGGTTACTTTTTTCATTGGATATCTGCGGGCTGCCGTTTGGTATTCTTTAACAAAATACGGATTTACTCCCATGGCTTTGGCTGCCGCATATTGCGACTTGTCATTTAGACTGTGATAAACAAACAAATCTCTAAAAAAATTATACAAAATAGCCACAGTTACCACTATGGGATGTTCTTTAGGATTGGCCGAGAAATAATTGATTATTTTTTGTGCCTTGATATAATCGCCGGTAGCAATAGCCGATTTTAATTCAAAATTATTGTAGTCTTTACTGATACCTATATTTTTTTCAACAATTTCCGGCGTAATGGCTGTGTTTGGCGAAATGATAATATTTAATTTATTGAGTTCATTATAAATTTTGGCCAAATCAGTGCCTAAAAAATCAATCAGCATTTGAGCACTCTTCATATCGATACTGTGTCCCATTTGTTTGACAGTAGCCACAATCCATTTTAAAGTATCCGATTCATATAGTTTTTTGCTTTCAAAATAAACGCCCTGTTTTAATATTTGCTTATAAATCTTTTTGCGTTTATCAAGTTTTTTATACTTATAATTGAACACCAAAACAGTAGTGTCTGCCGGATTGTTTAAATAAGATTCCAAAGCTTCATGATCCGATTTTTTCTTAAATAAATGTTGTGCCTCTTTGACAATAATAACCTGCTTATCCCCTATCATGGGAAAACGGCGGGCTTGTAAAATCAAATCGGGCAAATTAACATCGAGTCCGTATACAATCATTTGATCAAAACCTTTAGCAGTTTCGGGCAGCAAATGATTTTCAATATACTGACTGATTTGGTCAATAAAAAAGGGTTCTTCTCCCGATAAAAAATATACAGGTTTGATAACACCGTTTTTAAGATCTTCTATGATTAAATGTGCTTCATTCATAAGTTTAACATAATTTATTATGAAAAGCGCCTGTCAATATCTGTGGATGATATTTCAACAAAAACTTTTTTACCTTTGGGTGTGTAACGGGACTCTTCAAGACGAAATAAGGCTTGCACCAGATTTTGCATCTCGGACTCTTCGAGTGTTTGGCCGGTTTTGACAGCCGATTGTTCTGCAATAATCTGCGCCATTAGAGTTTCTATATGCGACAATTCTCCGGTGTTTTCAAAACTCAATTCCTTTAAAACGGATTCAACAACCTCCGTAATGGCAGCCGTTTTGAGCGGTGCCGGCACAGCTTTAATAAGCACTTTGTCTTTTTCAATAAGTATTTCAAATCCCATCCGGCTTATTTTTGGTTGAAATGTTTTTAGCCTGTCCAAGTCCAAAGGGTTTAATTGTATTTCAACCGGAAACATCAATTGTTGCATTGGCATTTTACCGGTTTGTAGGTGTCGCATCAAATCATGATATAAAACCAGTTGGTGTGCCCTGTGTTGATTAATAATCAGTAAATGGCCGTTTTGATTGGTTACTATATATTTTTGTTTCAGTTGAAAAGTCTTATAATTAATACGACTTTCTATATCCAATGATGGTGTTGACCTGTTTGTTTGCTCTGTTAAATCATCGGACAAATCCCGGGTTTCATGCATCAAATTTTCCCAGTAGGCCAATTGTTTTTCCATCCGTTTGGGCGATATTTTGGCCGGTTGTCCAAAATCGTCTTCCTTAAAGGGATTAAAATCAGGATCGACATTAATCTGCGGCATAGCAGGCGATTTTTTTTGATAATTATAAGGAACATCTAAATCGGGACGGTGGTCAAAATCAATGGAAGGTGACAAATTAAACTGTCCCAAGCTGTGTTTGGCGGCTACTTTTAAAATGGAATAAACCGTTTGTTCATCATCAAACTTTATTTCGGTTTTGGTCGGATGAATATTAACATCAATATGTTGCGGATCAATATCAAAATATAAAAAATAAGACGGATAAGTTTTATCTTTTATTAGGCCGTCATAGGCTGTCATCAGAGCATGATGTAAATAAGGACTCTTGATATAACGGTTATTGACAAAAAAGTATTGTTCGCCTCTTCTTAATTTGGCAAATTCCGGTTTGCCTATAAAACCGTGTATTTTGATATAATCCGTTTCTTCTTTTACCGGCACCAGTTTTTTTGAAATATTATGGCCAAACAAATTACTGATACGCTGCAAACGGTTCGATTTTGGCAATTGAAAAACCGTATTACCATTATGTATCAAACTAAACGAAATGTTGGGATGTGCCAGAGCCAGTCTAAAAAACTCCTCATTGACATGACGCATTTCGACCTGTATGGATTTTAAAAATTTGCGTCGTGCGGGTATATTATAAAACAAATTTTTAACGGCTATACTAGTACCTTTCGCAGTAGCCACCGGCACTTGTTGCACCAATTTGCTACCCTCTATCTTGATGAGTGTTCCCAATTCGGCATCTTCGGGTTTTGTTTTCATTTCGACATGTGCTACTGCAGCAATTGACGCCAAAGCTTCGCCTCTAAACCCCTTGGTTTGTAAATTGAACAAGTCTTTGGCATCGGCTATTTTACTGGTGGCATGACGTTCAAAAGCCATACGCGCATCCAATTCATTCATTCCTTGACCGTCATCCACCACTTGTATCAAACTTTTGCCCCCGTCTTTAACAATCAGTTTTATGTCAGTTGCGCCGGCATCCAAAGCATTCTCCATCAGCTCTTTGACTACAGAAGCCGGTCTTTGCACCACTTCTCCGGCTGCTATTTGATTGGCTACGTGATCAGGTAATAATTTAATTCTTCCGGATGTCATTAAATCAATTGGTATTTTTTAAGTAAATAATATACGACTAAAACTAAAATGCCGAGGATTAAAAAAGTGCGTAATGTGGCGCCTGAAAACAAGCCGGGCATAGTTTGTTTTTGTGGACGTTTAAATTTGCCGCGCATACGTTCCTCCACGGATATTTCTTCTTGATTGTATTGTTTTTTCAGATTTTCCAATCGTTCTTTTCGTTCATCGTAATAACGCGGTGTGTATCCGAATTTTTTATTCTTCTGCAATTTAAAAAATGATTTCATAATACGGACTTTTTACAAAAATACAAAAGTTATGCGGGTTTTGTCAAGCCGGAATAAAATACTTATCATCAAATTTATTGTAATAAAAAAGCCCTGAAAAACAGGGCTTCATCATAAAGAAAATATTTTTTATTCGGCCTGTATTAAATAAACATCAATGTTTTTAGCTTCTTTTGATTTTGGATATTTTTCTTTTATAATTAAGAAATATTTATGAGCTTTTGTTTTGTCACCATTATCCAAGGCTAATTTTCCGGCTTTAAAATAATATAAGGGGGCCGTATATTCATTGTCTGATGCTTTGGCTGCTTTTTCATAATATTTAAGTGCTTCGTCCGGTTGTTCCAACTCTACAAAAGCATCACCTATAGTGCCGTAAGCTGTAGGTTGCAAAATATCATCGTTACCTTTAAACTTTGACAAATAAGAAACGGCATTTTTATAATCCCCGTTTTTATAATAAATCATGCCGATATAATAGTTAGCCAAATTAGCAGCTTTGGTACCACTGTATTTTTCATTGACTTGTAAAAATCCGTATTTACCGTCGGCTCCGTTTAAAGCTTTATCAAAATCTTCCTTCATCAATTTGTCATCGCTTTCGTTTATGCCTTTATCAAAATAAATCTGTGCGGTAGAAAGATTATCTATGGCTTCTTGCTCATGCGGAATTTTTACATTTTGATCATACCACATATAACCGGCTACCAATACTATAATAGCCGCTAAACCTGTGAAAATCCATTTTTGATTTTTTTCTAAAAACTTTTCTAACTTGGAAGCACCCTCATCTAAAGAAGTAAACACCTCAGCGGTAGTACTTTCTTTGGTCAAATGTGCCAAATCGTTGTTGTTTTTTTTCTCTTTTTTATACCCTTTCTTTTTATAAACTGCCATAGTCAAATTTATTTAGCTGACTGCAAAGATAAGTTATTAGTTTTAAAAATTAAAATTAATTTAAACATCAATTTTACTAATTATTTTTGAGCAAATCCGGTATTAAAGCCAAACCTTCCAAAGTCAAATTTTGATTAAGATAATCGATTACCGGTATTTTATGTTTTAAAACATTTACCAAACCTCCTGTTACCAACACTTTATAGGATTGTCCGACCTCATTTTTTATGGTTTCGACCATGTAAGAAACTAAACCTATATACCCCAATAATACACCGTTTTGCATGGCCGTTTCGGTATTTGTTCCCAACGGATTTTCGGGCAAAACCAAAGGCACGGTGTCCAATTGCGCTGTTTTATCTCCCAAAGCATTGAGAGCCGTTTTAAGTCCCGGAGCAATATTAACACCCAAAATTTTTCCGTTTTTATTTATCACCGTAAAAGTTAGAGCTGTTCCAAAATCAATAATAATCATATCCTGATGATAAATATGATGGGCTGCCAAGGCATTGGCTACCAAATCAGAACCAATTTCATCCGGACTGGGAATATAAATATCAAGAAATTTAAAAATATTTTTATCTAAAACTATAACCGGATTAGAATTAATTTTTTTTAACAAATCTGAAAATCTATCTTTTAATTCCGGGACAACGGTGCTCAAAACTTTGTGTTCAATTTCATCCGGCGACACTCCCAACTCCCACAAAACACTTTGTAATTTCATATTATAATCTAACTCTGTGGCTTGTTTGCTAGTATGCATACGCCAGATATGCACCCATTGTTTCTGTTTTTTTAGCCCGACAACTATATTTGTATTACCTATATCTACAACTAACTTCATTTTCTTTTATATGGGATTTCTATAATTACTTTGGTGCCGGCAGGTTGCCCTTGACTATCAAAAAGGTCTTTAAAAACTATGCGGTAATCACCCGAAAAATTTTTTGTAAAATGCCGTAACCGTTCCTCAGATAATTTAATGCCGACCGATTCACGTTTAAAAGTTCTTGCTTGCTTTATTTCAGCGGCACGTTGCCGGCCGATACCATTATCAATAATTTCTATGATAAAATATCTTTCGTTTTTTGGATAAATTTTCAATTTTAATTCTTTATGACCTTGTTTGGGAGACAACCCGTGCCATAGAGCATTTTCTATAAAAGGCTGTATGAGCAATGGCGGTATACTTATAGCTTCCAAATCCAAATCACCGGAAACTTCTATTGAAAAATCCACTTTATCAGAAAAACGGGTGTTCTCTATTGAGACATATTTTTTAATAGTATCAATCTCTTCTTTTAAAGAGGTCTCTTTATCAATAGTAGATTGTAAAATTGTGCGTACCAATTTTGAAAAAGTGCTCAAATAAGCCACCGCCTCTTTGGGACGTTGTTGAATGATAAACATTTTTAATGAGTTTAGCGCATTAAAAATAAAATGCGGATTCATACGAGCCCGTAGTAAATTTTGCTCCAAATTCATCAATTTTCTTTCATTGTTCAATTGGTATTGTTTATAAAAAATAAAGCCTAAAATCAATACTAATAAAGTCAAAAACAAACTATAATAAAAAGATTTTTTGGTGCGGTTGAGTTTTTGTTTTACCATGAGATTTTCTTCTCCCAAGGCTTCTATTTTCTCTTTATTTTCCAATTTTATTTGTTTGATAATAATATCGGCTACCAATTGGCGGTTTTTTTCATTTAATATTTCATTTTGCTTTTCATTATATTTTTTGTGTAAAAACAAGGCCTCCTTATAATCACCTTGACGCTCTTTTAAAATAGAATAGTTTTTATAGGCTTCTTGAGCTACCGAAGGCAGATTTTTATCCAAAGCAATGGCTAAACCTTTGACCAAAAAATCTTCCGCTTTTCTATATTGTTTGGCATGTAGATAAGCTTTTCCCAGATTGACATATATGTCTGCCATATAATAAGCATCACCTAACTCGTGAGCCAATGTTATATTGGGAATCATTTTTTTTAAGGCCAAATCCACTTTTCCTTGGTTTAAATACACATTGCCAATACTGGTATTACATATAATTTTACCTAATTTTGAATTAATTTGATGATTATATTCCAAAGATTTTTGATAATACTCCAATGCCTTGTCATAATCACCTTGGCGTTCGTATATGGATCCAATATTCTGATAATTAATGGCCAAGCCTAAACGGTTTTGAAATTTTTTTTCAATTTCTAAAGCTTTTAGAAAATGTTTTAGTGCCATATCATCCCGCTGTAACAGTAAGTAAATATTACCAATGCTATTATGAGAGATAGCAATATTTTCGATTATGGTTTTGGTTTTTACAGGAGCAGATCGGGCTAAGTCCAAAGCTTTGTTATGATATTCTAAAGCCGATTTGACAGCATCCATTCGGCGATAAATCACACCCAGCATATTCAAACTGTAAATTTGAGCCGGCAAATCACCTGTTTCTTTAGCTAAATTGTAAGCTTTTTGATGGTAATAAATAGCTTTGGGATAATCGGCTTTAATCCGGTATATTTTTCCCAAACTATTGTAAGCAAAAATTTCTCCTTGCGGATAATTGTTATCATGACTCAAAATAGACAGATGCTTAAGCTGGATAGAATCATAAGCAATATCTGATAATAATTTACCTAAATCAAAAGATGGGTATTTATTGCTAAGAGCGATTCTAAACAAACTATCCGTTTTTTTTGTTTGCGCAGGCATTATGGCAAAAACCATAACCCAGACAAACCATAAAAAACCTTTAAGCTTAAACATGATATTTCGTTATAGAAAAACTATTTATTTTTTAGCCTCTTGCCAATACTGTTCCATTTCGTCCAGACTCATATTTTTTAAATCCTTTCCTTCTTTTTTTGCCTTTTCTTCCAAAAATTGAAAACGTTTGATAAATTTTTTATTGGTTTTTTCCAAGGCAGTTTCAGGATTTATTCCTACAAATCTAGCATAATTAATCAAAGAAAACAATACGTCACCAAACTCTTCTTCCATTTTGTCCCGATTACCAGCTTTTACTTCAGCTTCAAACTCAGCTAATTCTTCTTGAACCTTTTCCCAAACTTGACCGGCATTATCCCAATCAAAGCCAACGCCTTTGGCTTTTTCTTGCATTCGCATGGCTTTAATCATTGCCGGCAACGACTTGGGAACTCCTTCCAAAACAGATTTTTTGCCTTCTTTAAGTTTGAGCTTTTCCCAGTTTTCTTTCACTTCTTTTTCATCTTTAACCTGCACATCGCCGTAAATATGAGGATGTCTGTGAATAAGTTTATCACTGATGGCATTGGCCACATCGGCGATATCAAAAGCACCGGTTTCGGAACCTATTTTGGCATAAAAAACAATATGTAAGAGCAAGTCTCCCAACTCCTTTTTTATTTCTTCGGTGTCTTGCTCAATAATGGCATCGGCCAATTCGTAAACCTCTTCAATGGTTAAATGCCGCAAAGTATCAAAAGTTTGTTTTTTATCCCAAGGACAACCGACTCGCAGATCGTCCATAATATCTAATAAGCGCTCTATGGCTTTTAATTTTTCTTGTTTTGTATGCATTGATTGAGTTGTTTGAGTAATTGAAAAATATAAGAAAAAGCTTGTGCCGGATAAGCTCCAAACCAAGTAAAAGCTTCGCCTTGCACCAATAAAATGCAAGTATCCGGAAATATCTCTTGCAAATAAGATTTATCTTGCTCTTTAAACGGATAAGGCTCTGATGATAATAAAATCACTTCCGGATTAATGGTTTTGAGCATATCCAAGCTTAGGGTGGGATATCTTTTTTGTGAATTAAAAACATTGTCCAATCCGGCTTGTGTCATCATATAATTTATAAAAGTATCACCGCCAATGCTCATCCAAGGATTTTTCCAAATCATATAGGCCGCTTTTAATGGACGTGCACCCAATCCGGCTTGTAACATTTGATGTTGTATTGTAATCTCGTCATTCAGCTTTTCGGCAGACGGTATCCGGTTAAATATCCGCCCCAAATCAGCTATAAATTGATTATTGGTTGCCATATCAACCACATCCGAAACATAGACCGGTGCCAATGATTGCAAAGCCAAAACCAAATCTTTGGTATTTTCTTCTTTATTGGCTAAAATCAAATCAGGTTGCAAGGCTGCAATACGTTCCGGTTTAAAATCTTTGGTACCTCCTACGACTCTTTTTTGTTTTTTCCAGTGAGCCGGCCATTTGCAAAATCTTGTTATACCGGCCACTTGTTGGTCTAAACCCAACTTGTAGAGTGTATAAGTAATTGACGGCACCAACGACACCACACGTTGTGGTGTTTGTGGCAAGACAATAGTATGTCCTAATTGATCTTCTATTTCCAGATAAGGATACATGATTTATAATTGTTCGCCGGCCGCTTTCAATTTTTCGGTATTGTCGGCCAAACGTAAAGCATCTATAATTTTATCAAGATCTCCATTAATAATATTTTGCAAATCATATAATGTCAAATTGATACGATGATCTGTTACACGGCCTTGTGGATAGTTATAAGTGCGTATTTTGGCAGAACGGTCACCACTGGAAACCATTGATTTTCTGAATTGTGCATCGGCTTCCTGTCTTTTTTTCAATTCAATTTCATATAAACGGGACCGTAAAACCGCCAAAGCTTTTTCATAATTTTTATGTTGCGATTTTTGATCTTGACATTGTGCTACTATACCCGTAGGTATATGTGTTAAACGCACAGCCGAATAGGTCGTATTTACGGATTGCCCCCCGGGACCGGACGACATAAACAAATCTTTTCTTATGTCATTGGGATTGATTTCAACGTCAAATTCCTCTGCTTCGGGCAATACCATTACGGTAGCGGCAGAAGTATGTACGCGCCCTTGGGTTTCGGTTTTAGGCACACGTTGCACACGATGCACACCGGCTTCGTATTTCATGGTACCATACACATCGTCACCTGTAATTTTAAAAATCATTTCTTTAAAACCTCCGGAAGTGCCTTCGTTGTAATCAACAATTTCGGTACGCCATGATTTTTTGTCGGCATACTTGGTATACATGCGGTATAAATCACCGGCAAAAATACTAGCTTCATCTCCACCGGTGCCTGCTCTTATTTCTACTATGACATTTTTGGCATCTTCGGGGTCTTTAGGAATTAGCATAAACTTGATTTCTTCTTCAATTTCGGGAATTCGTGCCTGTGCCTCTTCCAATTCTATTTTTGCCATTTCAATCATTTCCGGATCAGTCTCAGAAGTCAATATTTCTTTAGCTTCATCAATATTTTCCAATAATGACTCATATTCCTTGATTTTGACCATCATTTTTTCCAAATCCTTATACTCTTTATTGATGGCAACATACCTTTTTTGGTCGGAAATAATGTCAGGTTGAATGATTAAATCGGCTACTTCGTCAAATCTGTTTTTAATTAATTGTAATTTATCTCTCATCATCAATTGGTTTAATACAAAAATATAAAATAATAATATAATAGCGGCTTATTAAAATAAAAACATCCACCTTTTACAAGATGGATGTTATAAAAATGTTTGAAAAAAGTATTAGTAATTCCACATATCTTCTTCGTATTCACGAATTTTTTCTTTGATACGTTGCGACTCTAACAATTGCCGCAAAGCATTGTCATGTATATATTCCTTTATCTCACGATCGCCATAGACATTATCTTCTTTATAAATGACACCACTAAATCGGCGTGCATTAAGCAGATGGTCATAATCTATCGGGTGAGTCGTGTTTCGTGGATTAAAAGCGTAATATTCATGCAATGTTAAACGTGCATCGGGGAAAAACACCCAAAATACTTCAACCATATCAGGTGTCACACCTGCAGCCATCCCTTTGGGGTCAACGGCAACGGGAGCAATACCTAATAAACGGTATTTTAATTCACCGTATTTGGCGTCAAAATACCAAATACCTCTAAAGTGAAATTCTTCAATGGTTTCGGAATTGACATGATACTCGTTAATATATTGAGCATCGACAATGCCTTCATCATTAAATTGATCACGGCCGGCATCGGTAGTATCAATTGCGGTCATGCGTTCTTTTATTTCATCCAACGTTAATTTTTGGGTAAAATAAGAGTCGGCATAAACCTTAGTTATATCACCATTCATTATGCCGGTATATAAGGCATCAAATAAGGATCTGACGTTGGGCATAGAAGCCAAAGTATCCGTCGGGTAATATAAGGGCAGATTGAATCTTTCATCCAAATCAACTCTCTCCCAAACTTGTTTACCCCATAAGATATCCCTGTCTTCTGTATAGGGATAAGGTAAAGGCAAACTAAAATCCATTTTCTTTTGTTCGGCATTTTTCAAACCAATCTCAGAGGGATCTTTGGCATTTAAGATATTAAACTGGGAAAACCCGCTATTGGCTACTACGACAAAGGCCAAAAATAGAAATACTTTTTTCATTTGATAATCTTTATTTTAATCTAAATACAATTAAGTATTTAATAACTTATTATTAATTAATAATTTCAACAATTACAGGCGAAACTTTTTTGATTTGATAACCGGAATTACCCTTCAAGAAAGCTCTGATGTTATAAATTTGAACATTTTGTCCACGCTTAACACGACGCAACAACTGTTTGGCTTTAGCATCTAAACGGGTACCATTTACACGTTGTGTAGGTTGACCGGGAACTTTAAAATCAAAGCTTCTAACGCCTAATTTTACATCAAAGTCAAAGTCAGGTAATGTAGCTCCAATAGTAGATAATTCCAAATTACGTTTAGGCATTTTAATCACACCACTTTCACCTCTAACTGTTCCAACAGGTGGCGGAATGTTCTTAACCCGGAAAGTTTTACTGTCAGACACAGTCTTTCCATTAACTTTACCACTCACTTTAATTTGAACGGTTTTACCTTTGTAACGGGTTACATTCATGATATATTTGCCTCTTCCCACCTTTTTGAGTCCCGGCGCAGAAACAGAAATTTTATTATCCGGCACACCGGGGATAGAGATGGATAAGGGGTTGTCAACGCCACGATACACCACATTCATTTTGTCAGCTGAAATTACGGCACTGTTAGGAATGGGAATAACGGCATATTTAACCACAAAAGGTAATTTGACATCTTTATTGTTTTCATTAAAGACTATTTCACCTTTAACTTCTTTTTCGCCAACATTACCGGCCGGCAAGTCCAAATGTACATATCCACTGGTTAACAGTTCTTTAGGAACTTGTTTACCATCTATCAAAACTTCTTTAAAAGACATAGTGCTATCAACACGTCCCAAAGCTACTTTACCGGTTACTTTTTCTCCGGGGAAATAAGCTGATTTATCCAATACAACTACAGGCTCATAATTGGTTACGGAAACATCCGATGCCATTTGTCCCCGAAGCATATTAGATAATATCTCGTTTTCGGTCTCCTTGGCTTTGTTCACATAATTGTCTAATTTGAACATAGTTGAAACCGTAGGAAAACCTTCGAAATTGGCCATTAACCAAGGTTCAACACGTTTGCCTTTTTTACCGTGTTTTTCATCGCTGGTATCAAAACGTGCTTCAATATTTTTCTTCATTTGAGAAGACAATGGTTTGCCGTCAATTTTTAAATTTAAAAGATAATTTTTGTAATCTTCTATTTTTTGTTGAAACTCTTTGGCTTTTTTTGTCGGTTTACCGTTTAAAAAGAACATATTATCAACTGTACCCGACTTATCCATACTCTCATAATCGAGTTTTTCGGGAATTTTACCTTTAAATTCCTTTTTAAGAATTTCAGTTTTCAGGTTGTTGATATAGTTTTTAAATTCATTGGTTTTAGATTCCAACTGGGTAGCCAATTTATATTTTTCACCGTATTTTGCGGGTTGTTCTTTAGCATTTTGAGCCAAAGTTTTTAAAAGATACTCATTTGATTTGGTTTTCATTTCTGCAGCTGCCAATACCTCTTCAGATGATTTTCCAAAAGCCGATAAGACTTTTTTGGACATCTGCAGTGCCAACATGGCTATAAAAACCAAGTACATCAAGTTGATCATCTTCTGTCTTGCCGATAATTTTCCTCCTGCCATTATTTAATTTTTTTAATAGTTAATAATTAAGATGTTTGTTTTAGAAATATTATTTCTTAACATTCATGGCTGAAAGCATTCCGCCGTATACGTCATTTAAGTTAGCCAAATTATCTTTTAATTTAGCCATATTTTCTTTTAAAGCTTCTGCGTAAGCAGCAGTTTCTTCGTTGGCAGCGGCATTTTTATTGACACTTTCCAATTGTACTTTATATAATGAATTTAAACTTTCCAATTGTGCAGATGCCAAAGATAATTCTTCCGCATATTTTTTAGTTGAACTGGCAGCGTCGGCAGCAACATCCATACTTTTGGCTGCATTATGTAATTTATTGATACTTTCGCCCAAACTTTTCATAAGATTGGAATCCAATTGGGCTTCTTTAAGCATTTTATCTAATTTTTCAGACAATCTGGCTTCTAATTCAGCTTCTGTTTTATCCTTTCTTTTGCGAGGTGCACCTCCGGCTAATTCGGGATAAACTAAGGACCAATCCAATTCTTCATCTTGAGGTTCAAAAGCAGACATAAAGAAAATGAATGCTTCTACTCCCAAACCTATCATTAATAAGATATCGCCGGGAATACCGAAAATAGGCATATGTAAAATTTTACCTAAAGCACCGAGAATTACAACAGATGCTCCGATACTATATGCCATGTGGAAAAAAGTCTTTAGTTTTTTAGATTTTTTTAGTGCCATAATAATAATTTTTAATAGTTAGTATTGTTTACGATTTAATTAGTTTTATATGTTATTTTAATTTTGTCCTTTTCGAGATACTTTTCTTGCATTCACTCCCATAAAATCTTGCACACATCTAAAGCCGATATAGCTACGGGCAGAATCTGCATATTCATAAGCTCTTGAATGTACCTGAATGAAATATTTTACATCTTTCCAAGAACCGCCTCTAATAATTTTTCTTTTATTATTGTAGGCATCGGTAGTCGGGTTAAATGAAGCTCCGAAATAATACGAGTCAGGGTAATATGATGAATTGGTCCATTCGGCTACGTTACCGGCCATGTTATAAAGGTTATAACCATTGGGATTATATGATTTGGCTCTGGCTGTAAAAACCGCTTGATCCGAACCATAATCACCACGTAAAGGTTTAAAATTGGCCAAGAAGCAACCTTGTTCATTCATTGTATAAGGGCCGCCCCAAGGATAATCATTACCTTCCATGCCACCTCTTGCAGCATATTCCCACTCGGCTTCCGTAGGTAATCTAAAATGATGTAAAGGTGCCCGTTTTTTACTTCTTAAGAACCATGTCATTTTTTTGGTTCTATAGTCGGCAAAGGCTGTTGCTTGATACCAATTAACACCTACAACCGGATAATCACTATAAGCGTCATGCCAAAAATAATCGTCATGCATCGGCTCATTATAAGCATATAAAAAATCTTTGACCCAAACGGTAGTATCCGGATAGACTTGAATAATAGTGTCTTTTATATGTTGCGAACGTTTTTCGCCTTTTCGTGCTGCTTCTCCGGTATCATATCTTCTAAGTTTATAGACAAATTTATTAACATCAAACATGCGTTCGGCATCACCGGTCTCCTCTATAGGCAGATACATAGAATCCATTACTTCAGCGTAATACTCATCCGGAAATTTATTGATATTAAAAATCAAAGGCACTTTCCAATTGAGCATTTTGCCTGCATTTTCATCATCGGGATTGCTCAAACTGCCGTAAGTATTCATCATATACTTATTATAGGCATTTTTGGCTGTATCTAAACTTTTGAACATATATTTGCCGATTCCTTTTTTAGGTGTAGCCTCCATCTCTTCGGCCAAAACAGCCAAACGGTAGCGAATGATAGAATCACGCACATAATTAACAAACTCACGGTATTCGGCATTGGTAATTTCCGTTTCATCCATATAAAATGCACGGACTGTAACGGTTCGTGTAGGCGCATTAATGGCATACTCCTTGTCTTCATTTTGTTTACCCATGACAAAAGCACCGCCCGGTATTAAACTCATGCCATAAGGCTGATAAGGGTGCCAAGAGTGCCCTTTTACACCGACAATCTCTCCTCTTTGGTAGTTATTTCCACATCCTGTTAATAATGTTGCAATGATAGCAGAAAAAGCTATGATTCTTTTCATAAATATGTTAAATTTAATCGTATTACTATAATATAATTTCTAGCGCACAAATATAAAAATAAAATAAGTTCAAAAACAAATTTTTCTCAATTATTATTCACTTGTGTTCTTTTTTATCAATATTTAAAGTGTTTTATGTCATATTTAATTAAAATTTTTAGAACTCTCGGATATTTCTTAAAATTCACGTATCATACGGACATTTTATTAATAATTCTATAAAGCCGGGAGCTCATCTTCATTTTCAAAGCTGCTTGATAATCTGTTTCTGAACAAGCAAACAACAAAGATTGTGGTGTTATTTTTGGAATTTCCACCCACCATCTGTTAGTTTCCGGATTCTTATAAAACACCAATTTCAACACTTCATTTTCCACATAAAACTTCAACAATGTTTCTTTGGATATTTTAGGATAATCGTTCTGATAAATATTTTTTCCTTCTACATAATACCATAATACTTGTGCCGCCAAATTTGCACCGGTATTGTTTTTGTCATACATAGGGTTATATTCAAACATTCCTAAAATTCTGTTATTACTAGCAATACCGGCCATTCTACTTATTTTACAAATTTCCAATCCCGTCAAACCGTTAGGCTGACTGCTGACATGTGCCGGCATATCGGCATATCTTATACTTCTAATGTCAATACTGACAATATCTGCTTCTCTTATTTCAGGTTCCAGTTCTTGTATGTTGTTTTGTATTTCGCCTAATTTATAATAATCGACATATAACTGATCAAACATTTTAAATTTTGACGGATGATTGTAATAGGTTTGAATACCAAATAAACTCAAATTATGTAATAACACATCCGGCTTGCCTAAAATATAGGTTAAATAATTTTCATTATCAATATCCTGATCCAATAAAGAACTATCAATAAACGCATCTATAACGGACAAATTATAAGGTTTATTGTTTTGATCATAAAAATTTGTAAGCGCTACCGTCAAATCTTGTGATCCTCCTAATAATATGATGTTTGTATCTTGAGGTAATCCATCTAATATTTGGTGTAAATGTTCATATGTCTCCTTTATATTATCGGATATAACAAGATTGCCAATATCTGCTATTTTAAGATGCCATTCTCCGGGGTATAAATTGTAAAAAGCTGTCCTTATAACATCAGGGGCATACTTTACGCCGTCATTATTAATGGCATTGCGCTGTTCTTCCACTCCTATTATAACCAAATCAGCTGCTGACAAATCCGGTTGATAATCAATGGTATATACATCAATCAAACTTCCAATTTGCGCATATGCGTCAGCGGCTTCAAAATCATATTGAAGATTTAACGGCTTTAACAATGAAAACATGGCAAAAGTTATTTTATATTTTTCTTAGCCACTTCTAGTGTAATGGTTTCAGGATCTGTTCCTTTTGGCAGCATTACTTTCTTTTTGCCTTTAACAATAACCAATCGTCCCCATTTTCCTTTTTGAAGGCTGATTCCTTCTTCCGGCCAAACTTTGACCATCTTTTCTTTTTCCTTTTTGATTTTGTTTTTAATCAATGTAGTGATATCATCTTCTGTCAACTGGTCAAAATTATATTTTTTAGGCACATTAATAAACAGTTCATTCCATTTGATAAATGGTCCGAACCGTCCTTTACCTTTATAGACAGGCTTACCGTCATAGGTAGCTATGGGTTCATCTGCTTTTTGTTTTTTTTGTATCAAATCAATGGCTTGCGGCAAGGTAATACTCAATGGATCCATGTTTTTAGGAATGGATATAAATTTTGAGTCGTAAATTATATACGGACCATATCTGCCGGTTGCAATAACTACGTCCTTATCTTGGTAACGACCTATATTTTTGGGAAATTGAAACATAGCTAATGCCTGTTCCAAAGTGATATCACTTAAGCTGACACCTTGAGGTGCCCCTGCAAATACCGGTTTTTCTTCTTCATTAGATTCACCAATCTGCACTAAAGGGCCATATTGCCCGATTTTGACATAAACATTTTTACCGGTTTTAGGATCTTTTCCTAACAAACGTTCTCCTCTGGCTCTAACTGCATTTTTGGCAACGTCTTCTACTACGGGATGAAATTCTTGATAAAATTCTTTCAATGTTTTCTTCCAAGCTTTTTTACCTTCGGCTATTTTATCAAGTTCCGCTTCTATACTGGCGGTAAAGTTATAATCGAGAATATGATCAAAATGTTGAATTAAAAAGTCATTCACCACTATGCCTATGTCAGTAGGCACCAATTTATTTTTTTCATTACCATATGTTTCCGTTACATTTTTTTTTGATATAACACCGTTTTCCAAATACCATTTGGTAACTTTACGTTGTTGTGGTTCTATATTTTTTTTCTCCACATAACCTCTTTTTTGTATGGTTGAAATAGTGGGAGCATAAGTAGAAGGACGTCCTATACCGAGTTCTTCCATTTTTTTAACCAGCGCTGCCTCGTTGTAACGTGCCGGCGGGCGTGAAAATTTTTGAGTAACTTCTATATAATTTTCTTTTAAGCCCTCACCTTTTTTAAGTTTGGGCAAATGTCCTTTAAACTCTGACTCGTCGTTTTGATCTTTGGACTCTTGATACAGACGCAAAAAACCGTCAAAAACAATAACTTCTCCTTTGGCAACAAACAGATGCTTTACTTTATCGTTTTCTATTTTAACGGTGGTACGGTCAATATTAGCTTCGGTCATTTGAGAAGCAACAGTACGTTTCCAAATCAGGTCATACAAACGATTTGAGTCAAAATCGGCATTAATTTCGCGTCTTGATATTAAGGTCGGACGAATGGCCTCATGTGCTTCTTGTGCACCTTTTGACTTTGTTTTATAATTTCGTGTTTTACTATAATTTTTACCAAAAGTTTTGGTAATCATTTCAACGGCTTGTTTTTTGGCCTCTTGAGATAAATTAACACTATCGGTTCTCATGTAAGTAATAAAACCGTTTTCGTAAAGTTTTTGAGCCAGCATCATGGTTTTGGATACACTAAACCCTAATTTTCTGGCCGCCTCCTGTTGCAGCGTTGAAGTGGTAAAAGGGGGCGCCGGTGATTTTTTGGCGGCTTTGGTCGATATATCCGCAACTTTGTAATGTGCCGATTTAATGTCTTCAAGAAATTGCTCAACTTCTTTCTCCGACACAAATTCTTTTTCTAAAGTAGCATCAAAACTATGATTATCTTGATTGGAAAAATTACCGGTAACCTTAAAAGTGCTTTTCGATTGATGTGAACGAATTTCATTTTCACGGTCAACTATCAAGCGTGCGGCTACAGACTGAACCCTTCCCGCAGATAAACCTTTTTTAATTTTTCTCCATAAAATGGGAGATAGTTCATATCCCACCAATCTGTCTAACAAACGCCGGGCTTGCTGTGCATCGACCAAATTATAGTTAATATCTCTGGGATTTTCTATGGCATTTTTAATCGCTTTCTCGGTAATTTCATGAAAAACAATCCTGTTGGTTTTGTCGTCTTTGAGTTTTAATTGATTTTTTAAATGCCAAGCAATAGCCTCTCCTTCACGGTCCTCATCACTTGCCAGTAAAACTTCTTCGGCTTTATCTGATAATTTTTTAAGTTTTTTAATGACATCCTTTTTATCTTTTGAAACTATATATTTTGGCGTAAAACTTTCCAAATCTATACCAATTTCTTTAGAAGGCAAATCAGCTACATGCCCGTAACTGGACTCAACATCATAATCTTTTCCAAGAAATTTTTTGATTGTTTTGGCTTTGGCTGGTGACTCAACGATGACTAACTTTTTACTCATAAATAATTTTTTTGCAAAGGTAAGATAAAAAATAATAGGTAAAAATAAAGCCGGAGCAAAAACCCCGACTTTAAAATAATGTTATGTTAATGATTAATTAACCGGTCTTCTAAAGGATTTTTTAATAGATTTATTTCCCACCCTTGACATAGCACATCTAAATCCAATATCGTTGCGAGACAAATATTGCGGATAAAAACGTCGTTGAGCAGGGTCTAACCAATAAGCTCTATCTCTCCATGAACCTCCTTTAATGACTCTAACTTCATTGTCAATCAAAGTAGATCGATTGTTAGATTTGTCATAGTTTTTGACCAAACTGGTAGAATCAGCATAAACTTCATGCTTAGGAGCATTATACATTCTTAAGGAAGGATCCGATTCTATATCTTCTTTTTCTTTCAAATAGCTTCTTGAAGATTCAATATCACCATCTCTAAAGTCTCTGTTATCTGCCCGATCAAAATTTTGTCTTAAATATAATTCATTGTCATCAATCAGTTTTTTTCCGGGAGAACCTGGTAATTGACTTACTATGATTTTACCATTGGGCAAAGTATCCATAGGTATGGAGTCGGTAGTGATAATAATTAACTCACCGTTTTCATCAAATGCTTGCTTGGTATAAACATTACCTCTGTAGTAGTTAAAATCATTGGCTTCATCATCTATAATTTGACGGTAAACATCAGCTACCCATTCATTAACATTACCCGCCATGTCATACAAACCGAAATCATTCGGCGGATATGTTTTAACCGGTGCGGTAATATCAGCTGCATCGTCAGCCCAACCGGCCAAACCGTCATAATTACCATCATCTATTTTAAAGTTAGCCATTTCTTTACCTCTGTTTTTGCCTTTCTTCAAATTTCTGGTAGAAGTGCCTTTCCACGGGTAAATTTTGCGGCCTTTAAGCGTATTAAATTCTCTTAAACCGATATCGGCTTTAGCGGCATATTCCCATTCTACTTCGGTGGGTAATCTGTAAGAAGGTAAAATAATACCCGACGAGCGGTTGACCACATTCAACATGGTATCGTTTTTCTTTCTTTTACTGCTTCTGTAAAACATTTCTGTATCACCGTCAAAAGCCAACTCGGGTGCGGTTAAATAGGTTTCGGTACTAAACAAAGCGTCCGCATTGGGATGATCCAACGCCTCAATGTTTAATTTTCCGGCTTTATATAATTGGTATTCATTCACCCTGTCTGTTCTCCAGTTACAATATTGCACGGCTTGTATCCAATTAACACCAACAACCGGATACAGTGCATAAGCAGGATGACGCAAATAATTATTAACCAAATCGTCATTAAACCCTAAGGGGGTGCGCCAAACCATAGTGTCGGGCAAAGCACCTTTATATATGTTTCTATATTTTGGATCGTCGGCAGGAAAAACCTTTTTTAACCAATCCAAATATTCCAGATACATTAAATTGGTAACCTCTGTTTCATCCATATAAAAAGACCGGACATGCTGTTGATTAGGCACATTATTCCAATCATTCATCACATCATCTTGCACTTCGCCGAAAGTAAAAGTGCCACCTTCGACAAAAACCAAGCCCGGTGCCGTAATCTGGTTTTTAAATCTGGGATTAAACTTGTAACCACCTTCTTTACCATTCATACTACGACCCGTACCTCGAGATACCTTAAAGTCGTTAGATTGTGTAGAACAACCGGTTACTAAAAAGCCCAACATGAGCAAGGAAAAGATACCAAATAAAAATCTTTTTTTCATATTATTACTTAATTTATTATGTCTTATTTATAACTTAAATACTTGATTTTCAACAAGTAATTAAAAACATCCAATTCATTTTAACTCTTTTGATTCTTTTGAACATTATATAGAATCACAAATGCAAAGATAATATTAATTTTAAATGTTGCAACTATACAAACTTTTTTTTTGATTTATTATTGCATAATCCATTTAAAGTTTTACGTATTTTGAGAATTATTCTCATCTTTTTCTATAAAATTACCGTTTTCATCAAAATGACTTAAAAAGACTTTATCCTCGGGGTATATTTTTACAGATTTTTCAATATCATATTGTTTCTTTAGTTTTTTACTAAAAAGATAAGCCAATACCACCCCGGTAACAAAACCGGATAAATGTCCTTCCCACGACATACGCTCTACAATGGGGAACATAAACCAGACCAAGCTTCCATACAAAAACACAATAATAAGTGAAACGGCAATCAACCGGTAATATCCGATAAAAACACCGGTAAAAAACAAAAATGATATCAACATATAATTGATACCGCTCATACCTATGTGATAAGACGGCCGACCGGTAAGCCATGTCAAAAATCCTGTCATTAAAAAACCCCAAAAAAGCACTTGCCAAGCAACACGTCGGTAGTGATAAAACAAAAACGACAACAAAACAAAAAGCGGAATGGTATTGTTAAAAATATGCTTAAATCCGGCATGAATAAAAGGTGAAAATAAAATACCACGTAAGCCGGACATCCGGTGCGGGTAAATACCAAACCGGTTAAAATTAAAATGAAAAGTGTCTTCAACCCAAAAAACCAACCACATAAAAAATACAATCAACAAAGGGTAAAATAAGTAATAGGCCAGTTTTTTTTCCGACTTGTCGTTTTTAGTCATTTGCTATTCAGTATAAGTTCGTAACTTTGTCTTTCCTAATTTAATATTTTAGGCTATAAAATTAAAACAAAATATGCAAACTACCAGAAAACCGCATTGGCTCAAAGTAAAATTGCCCAGTGGCGATAACTTTAAAGAGCTGCGTGATATAGTTGAAACTCATAAATTACATACTATTTGCAGTAGCGGTCGTTGTCCCAATATGGGAGAATGTTGGGGCGACCGAACGGCTACCTTCATGATTTTAGGCAATATTTGTACGCGTTCATGCGGCTTTTGTAATGTGTTGACCGGCAAACCTCTGCCTGCCGATTTGAAAGAACCTGTAAAAGTGGCCGAGTCTATACAATTGATGGGTGTCAAACATGCCGTAATAACCTCTGTAGATCGTGACGACTTGTCCGATGGTGGCGCCAATATTTGGGCCGAAACCATTCGTAAAATAAGGGAATACAATCCCGGTATTACCATGGAAACGCTGATTCCGGATTTTCAGGGTAAAGAAAATCTTTTGGATATTATCATCAAAGAAAAACCCGAAGTGGTCTCTCACAATTTGGAAACCGTGCGACGTCTTACAAAACAAGTACGCAAACAAGCCAAATATGACCGTAGTTTAGAAGTTCTTAAATATCTTAAAGATCGTGGAATTAACCGGACAAAATCCGGTATTATGTTGGGGCTGGGTGAAACCGAATCCGAAGTAATCGAAACTATGAAAGACCTGAGAGGTGTTGGTGTTGATGTAATGACCATTGGACAATATTTGCAACCATCCCCCAAGCATTTGCCTGTTGTGCGTTACCCACATCCCGACGAATTTAAAAAATACGAAAGTATAGGATTGAACATGGGCTTCCGTTTTGTAGAAAGCGGCCCCTTGGTGCGGTCGTCATATCATGCCCATAAACACATCAAATAAACATGAATAAGCCCGGCATTTCTATCAAACATTAATAAACAGAATTGTAATTCAAGGTTTTTTCATAAATTTGATGCAATAAGCATTTTCTATACATTATATATTATATAAATGAAAAATTATGAATTGCAATTGGCCTGGGATTTTGTCAATCATACCAACAGGCATGTTTTTTTAACCGGCAAAGCAGGCACCGGCAAAACCACCTTTCTACACAAGCTCAAAGCCGAAAGTCCCAAACGCTTAGCCGTAGTTGCCCCTACCGGTGTAGCAGCCATTAATGCCCGCGGCGTCACTATTCATTCATTTTTTCAAATGCCATTTGGTCCCATTTTGCCAGATGGATCTCAATTTAAAATCAAACGTGACTTTAAGCAAAAATTCAGTAAAAAAAAGATAGACATCATCAAGTCTCTCGACTTACTTATTATAGATGAAATCAGTATGGTACGTGCCGACTTGCTTGATGCTATCGATCAGGTTTTAAGAAGACACAAACAAAGAGATAAAGTATTTGGCGGTGTACAGGTTTTGATGATTGGCGATTTACAACAGTTGTCTCCCGTAGTAAAACCACAAGAATGGGAATTGCTTAAAGAATATTATCAAACACCTTATTTTTTTAGCAGCAAAGCCTTTCAACAAGCCAATGCCGTCGGTATTGAGTTAAAAAATATTTACCGGCAAGAAGATCCTACATTTATAAATATTCTAAACCAAGTTAGAAATAATCGATTAACAAAAAAATCTGCCCGGCTCTTAAATGAAAGACACATACCGGGGTTTGAGCCCAAAGCCGAAGAAGAATATATTTTACTGACCACACATAATTATAAGGCTGAAAAAATTAATCGTGAAAAATTGGAAAATTTACCCGGAAAAAATTATTATTTTCATGCCTATATAGAAGGCAAATTCCCAGAAAATGCCTATCCAAACGATGAAAAACTGGCATTAAAAAAAGGCGCACAAGTCATGTTTATCAAAAATGACAGTAGTTTTGATAAACGGTATTACAATGGTAAAATAGGGCAAATCACCTTTATAGATGATAAAAATATTTTTGTTAAATGTCCGGGAGACGATCAAGAAATAGAAGTCACCCGCGAAACTTGGGAAAATATCACTTACGAAATTAATCCGCAAACACAGCAAATAGAAGAAAAAACGCAAGGTAGTTTTTCGCAAATACCTTTGCGCTTGGCTTGGGCCATTACCATACACAAGAGTCAAGGACTTACCTTTGACAAGGCCATTATTGATACCGAACTATCCTTTGCACACGGACAAACCTATGTGGCTCTGAGCCGTTGCAAAACCCTTGAAGGTTTGGTGCTCAAAACCCCTATACAACCTCAAAGTATTATCAACGACAGCCGCGTTACCGGTTTTACCGGAGAAATCAGTGCCAACCAACCTGACAAACAACAGTTGGAAGCATCTCAAAAAATCTTTTTCTTAGACAGTTTGCAAGAGTTATTTGATTATACATCAGTGAGATATGCCGTCAACCGTTTAATAAGCATTTATCAACAAAATACTTCAAGCATACAAGGTGAAGTAAAACAACCTTTAGAGCAATTAAAATCACTTATTAATCAATTGATTGATATTCAACAAAAATTTGATTTGCAACTAAAACAAATGAGCCGGACAATTTCACATCCGGAAAATGATAAAAAAATACAAGAACGGATTGCAAAAGCTCTAAATTACTATAAAACACAACAAAATACAGCCTTATGGCCTGTTTTTAAAAACATGGTTTTTGATATTGATAACAAGAAAGTGCTAAAAGATTTTTCAAAATTCTATGATGAAGTACACCTCAAATTAACACAAAAGGATTTAATTTTTGAAAATTTAAACCTACCCTTTCAACTAAAAGACTACTTACAAGTCCGCGCCAAAGCCATACTGCACCAGCCCGAAAAAAAGAAAAACAAACGTACGTATGCCAAGTCAATAGAACATGTCGATTTGCTCGATGCTCTAAAAGACTTGAGAAGCGAATTGGCCTATGCCGAAGATGTGCCACATTTTCAGATTTTTACCCAAGAAACATTATACCAACTTTGTGAAAAATTGCCTGTTACCAAAGCACAACTTAAAAAAATACATGGAATAGGTAAAGTAAGATTAAACAATTACGGCGACCAAATAATTGACACTATATTAGCTTATTGCATTGCCAACAATATCAGTCTGAATAATGATGTCACAGAAAAGAAAAAAACCAAAAAAAATACCAAAGAAATATCTTTGAAAATGTTTCAATCGGGCAAAACCGTTGAAGAAATTGCGAAAGAACGTCAACTAACCGTCCAAACCATATATAAACATTTATCTCACTACATTTCAACAAGAAAAATAGAAATAACCGATTTGATAACTCCCGAACGTTTTAATAAGATCAAGCAAATCATTAAAAACAATCAATTTGAAGGTTTAGGCGAATTAAAAGTTATAGCCGGAGAGCAATATAGTTGGGACGAGTTGCGTATAGTTATGAACTATTTAAATTAAAATTACTTTTTAGTTTTATTAACAAAAAAATCTCAAAAAAACCTTATAAAAAAATGAGATAGTTAACAATTTGACAAAAACAATGCAATGTATGTCGAATTTTTAAAAAAAAATTTTACTTTTGCTGCAAAGTATTTGTTTAGATTATGTCAAAATTGAAATATGAAGTATTATTACCGAAATCTAAATCGCAACTTGAAGGTCGTCTTTTAGAACTGTTTAAATCTAAACCTAAAAATGTAATTATAAAAATTTTGGATAATTACATTAATCCGGACGACTTAAATGAGATTTTAACTAAATTTCAAAAAGAAATTGAACGTTATAAAAAAAACAAATCCATTGTTATACTAACGTATCAATATGACAATTTGCCGGATTTTGTTTCGGTAGCTCCAACAGAAGAAGAAGCTGCAGATATTATTGAATTTGAACATATTGAAAGAGATTTATGGCTTGACGAATAATATTTTTATTTTTTTGCAGTTATAACATATTAAGAACTTCAGTTCAATTTGACAAACAATTTACAATTAATAAAACAGTGCTTTATGGAACATTAGAAAGGGAAACAAAAAAATAAATTATGAAAACAAAAACAACAAACAAACATCAATTAGCTAGACAACGTTGGCTTCAATTGTTACAAGAAGCCATAGACGAAGGTGTAAAATTACAGGTCAATCACCGCTTTAAGTATAAAGGTAAAAATTTAGGTACCTTTTTAGTTGAAGCCAAACGCCGTGGTAGCCCTGAACTTAAAGAAACCATTAAAAAAATGGGACTTGATTTTAGAGATCATAGTAACAAACCGGAAGATTATTTACAAAGATTCATCAAAGAATTATGGAATAATCCCAACCCTAACAAAGGTAATTATATCACCAGATTTAACACTTGTATTTTACCCAAAAAGGACATTTTGAAAAAACAAACTAAACAAGAATTGGAAATTGTTTGGAAACACAAATTTGGTGAAGATCGGCCTTGGCGCAAACGCGACGATGTGTTAACAAGAGTCTATAAGTGGAAACAGTTTAGATACAACCGCAAGCTAAATCCGGATAAAAAATGGTTTCAACCCAAATCTAAAATGGGAGACCTATATTTTTGGGTTTATGCCCGCAAACGCAAACCTTGGTTAATGCAAGCCATACTGTCACAATTTGACAATTACGAATTGGAAGAACTTAAAAACGAAGGTTTTGTTAAAGAAGCCTGGCTAAAAAAATAGTTTTTTCTTAACCAAATTCATAAAAAAAACCAATCTGTTACAAGATTGGTTTTTTTTATGAATTTAAATCATTTTTTTTATTATGGTTTTATAAAATAAAAAAATAGTCATATATTTATAGTCAAATTAAAATTTAACCATAATATTAACCAAAACTTAAGCTATGAATAAAATTGGATTATTATTCTTGATGTTAGGCTTAGTTTTTACGCAAACCATATCTGCGCAAGAGCTAAGCGTATCCGGAACGATAACGGATAGTAATGGGGAACCTATCCCCGGCACTAATGTCGTTATCAAAGGACAAAACAAAGGAACCGTTGCAGACTTTGACGGTAAATATACCATTAAAGTAAACCCGGGAGATGTATTGGTTTTCTCATCTATCGGGTACCAAACGGTGGAAAAACCGGTACACAAAAGCGGGACTATAAATGTAGTGCTTAAAGAAAGCACCTCACAACTTGATAAAGTCATAGTAACGGCTATGGGTGTTAAAAGAAAAGAAAAAGCCCTCGGTTATTCATCCCAACAAATAAAAATAAATGATTTAAAGCAAATCAACCAAAATGCTTTAGCCAATATTCAAGGACAAATATCCGGTGTTCAGATAACACAATCGTCAGGTGCTGTTGGTGGTGGTGTAGATATTTTAATACGTGGCGTAAAATCACTGGATCCGAGTGTTAGTAATCAACCCTTAATCATAGTAGATGGTATACGTATCAGCAATGATATAGTCGCAGGTAATGTTTTGCCGAGCACCGGAAGTAATGCCCCTAGTAGTTCAGAACAATTTTCATTTTCAAATAGAGCTATCGACTTAAACCCCGATGATATTGAAAATATCAATGTTTTAAAAGGTGCAGCCGCAGCAGCTTTATATGGAATTGACGCAGCAAACGGCGCCATTATTATCACAACTAAAAAAGGTATTAGAGGACAACCTCAATTTACATTTACTACAAAAGTATCAGCCAGTAAAGTAAACAAATATTTAGAATTGCAAGATAAATGGCGAGAAGGACGTTTTGGAACCTCAAAAATAACCATGGATCCTAATAATCCAAATATCAATCCGACACAAACAGGTAACTATGGTGAAGCCAAAGGTTATTGGTTGATTAATGGGGCAACTTATAGTTTCCATACTTGGGGACCGGAATACGGTGATGATCCCACCATAAAATTTCATGATATATATCGTGATTTTTTTGAAACCGGCGTCAATAATAATATTAATTTAAGTGTGAGAGGTGGTGCCGATAAATATAATTATTACCTGTCATTAGGCAACAACAGCAGTTCTGGCATTGTTCCCAATACAGATTTTAATAAAATAAATGTACGGTTAAAAGCCGATTATCAATTTACAAAAAAATTCAATTTGGAAGTATCGTCAGCTTATACCAACTCTAATGGAAAATTACCCAATAATGGCGATAAATCCATAATGAGTTCTATGTCATACTGGTCGCCTTCTATTGACGTCAATGATTATTTATTACCTGACGGCAGTCAAAAAAATTATACACCCTATTGGATTGACAATCCCAGATACTTTGCAGAAAAAAGCAATTTACAAACCAAAGTAAGTAGAATTATTACCAGTGCCAATGCCAAATGGAATATCAGTGACAAATTTAATATTAATTACCGTGTATCAAATGATCATTATGTTGATGCACGAAACAGATTTGTACCGGCTGATTTGGATGTAGGCACACAAGTTAAAGGATTTATTATAGACCAAAACATCCGTTTTAATTCATTAAATTCATTATTGTTAGCAAGTTATAATTATAATATAAATAAAGATTTTAAGATAACTTTTTTGGCAGGAAATGAAGTGACAACCCAAAATAGAATTATAGAAAGTCAACGAGCAGAAACATTAATTTTACCTTATTTTAATAATATTTCCAATGGCGAAAATTTCTATACTTATAGTAAAGAATTGGGAAAAAACCGTTTAGGTGTTTTTGGCGAAATAGATATTGCATGGAAAGATAAATTATTTGTATCGATGACCGGCAGAAATGACTGGAGTTCGACTTTGAGCAAACAAAATCGTTCATTTTTCTATCCATCAGTTAATGTATCATATATTGCAACCGATTTAATAGACAAAGAAAACAAAATATTATCCTTTGCCAAATTACGTTTTTCGTGGGCCAATGTCGGAAAAGATGCCCCCGAAGGGATTTTAGGAACCAAATGGAAAATATATAACTATCCTACCAATAATGGTTCAGCAGGTGGTATTTATCCTTCTACCATTGAAGGAGACATAAATTTGAAACCCGAAAATCAAAGAACTACGGAATTCGGTTTCGATTTCAGATTTTGGAACAATCGCATCAGAGTTGATTATACTTATTATGATAATTTGAATACCGACCTTATTGCTAAAGTACCGGTGTCTTACACATCAGGTAAAACTAGCATATGGAAAAATGTCGGAACATTAAGAAACAGAGGACACGAAATTTTATTGAGTGGCCGTTGGATTGAAAACACTGATTTCAGCTGGACAACAACTGTTAATTGGTCTACAAATCATGGTGTTGTTGAAGATTTACCAGATGAAATTCCTTTTATTATATATGCTAACAGTGGCTACGCCGGTGTAATGTCTATGGTTAAAGAAGGAGATGCCCCCGGCACTTTATATGGCTACAAGTGGAAATATACCAACGATGATGCCGATATACTAACCACCGGACTTGGTGATTTTATAAATAAAGGGGATCGCATATTAAATAGTGATGGATTACCAATTATTAATACCAGTGAAAAAGTAATAGTAGGACATGCTTTTCCCGACTGGGTAGGATCTATAACTAATAGTTTTAATTATGGCCGTCTTAATTTTAGTTTTATGTTTGAATATAAGAAAGGCGGAGATGTTTATGATGCAGGTCAAAGAAATTCAATTAGAAACGGAACGATAAAAATTACCGAACAAAGATATACAAATGTTATTTTAGACGGTGTTCAAGACGACGGACACGGCGGTTGGAAACCCAATGACACTCCCTATTATATTGACGAAAATTATTATAGAAGCTCAAGCCATTATAACCGTGCTGCCGGTGTTCTTATTCAAGATGCTTCTTGGGTAAAACTTAGAAACATTTCATTAACCTATACTTTTCCTGACAGGTTATTTAAAAATTCATTTGTTAAAAAAATACAAGTTAATGCGTCAGGAAGTAACTTCTTAATTTGGACGCCATTTAGAGGCTTTGACCCCGAAGGCAGTCAATTTGCAGCCGGTTCAAATACTTATGGTTTTACAGGTTTAAACATTCCTTTAACCCAAACTTATAGTTTAGGACTAAAAGTTAAATTTTAATATATAAATCAAGAATTATGAAACATATAAAAATATTTATAATCTCTTTAATCCTTGTAACCGGTGTTACAAGTTGTAAAGATTTTTTCGATGTTAACGACCCTTCGGATGTCGTTTCTGACGATGACATACAGTTGAATTTGTTAATGCCCAGTGTAGAATATTACGTTGCAACACTTCAATTTAACAAAGCTTTTTCGATTGGACAGGTACAACAACATATTGCATCCTATTTTGACCATGGCATAGATCAACATTATGAATCTTCTGTCAGTTCTGCTTGGACAAAATATTATACAAAAGCGCTGTATGTTTTAAATAAAATGGAGAATTTAGCCAACGAAAAAAATGCGACCCATTATAAAGGAGCCATATATACCTTAAAAGCCTTAACTTTGGGGATGACCACCGATTTATATGGCGATATTCCCTACTTTGAAGCTTCTCAAGGATCAAATATATTACAACCTAATGTGGATAATCAAGAAATCCTGTATGAAGAAATTCAAAATTTATTAACAGAAGCCATTGCCAATTTTGATGCAGTGGATAATTCCGGATTAGGAAATCTTAAAGGTGATGGTATTTATAATGGTGATATTGGAAAATGGAAGCGATTGGCCTATACTTTAAAAGCTCGATATGCCATGCACTTAACCAAACGTAACGGTTCTGTGCAAGCGGCTACCGAAGCCTTAAATTATTTGCAAAACGGCTTTATCTCCAATGATGATGATTTTCAATTATTCTTTAATGATAAAAATAAAAATCCTTGGCATACCTCTGTGGTACTTTCATCAAATACCGGTAATTTGTCTGTACTATTCTCAGAACAATTAGTCAATTTCATGAATAGCACAATATACCCAACAGCTGCATATGATCCTCGTATTTATGATTATATCGATAATGGTGGCGCAGCAACCTTTGAAGGCGCACAAAACGGCAATGAAGGAAATACCGCAGCAGGAACTTCTGCCAATACTACTTTTAACGGAAACAGTTATTATTTTAAAGAAAATTCGCCATTGGTTTTAGTCACCTATGCAGAAACTTTATTCTTGAAAGCAGAAGCTGAATTTTTGGTAAATGGCGGTAATGCTACTTCTACAGGCTCAACACAGGCTGCTTATGATGCTTATAAAATGGGGATTCAAACCAATATGGATAAAATTGGTATTAATCCTACATTAAGGGATGACTATCTATCTGACCCTGCTATTGATGTTACACCGGCTAATTTGAGATTAGAACATATTATGAAAGAGAAATACATAGCACTTCTTTTAAATCCCGAAATTTTCACCGATTTAAGACGTTATAATTTTTCCATAGATGTATACAAAGGATTAGAATTACCTGCAAATCAAGATCCGGATATGAATGGACAATGGTTTAGACGAGCCATTTATCCAATCTCCGAATTAAGTAAAAACCCTAAACTTAATAACACATTTGCACCCGTGTCTGCACCAGTGTGGTGGGATCAATAATAAACAGGTAAAAAGTTGGGAATAAGCCGAACCACCAACTATAAATATTTGAAGTAGGCTCGAAACAAAAATTATTAACAATGAAAAAAATATTGTTTTTTATATTATTAATACCTGCAATTAGCACCTTTGCACAAGATTTTCATTATGGTGTAAAAATTGGCGGTAATTATTCATTTTTTGATTTATCAGGAAATGTTAAAAAAGATATTGCTTATGATTTAACCGGCAAATTCAACATTGAAGCAGGCATAATGGCAGAATATAGTATTAATAAAAAAATAGGTTTAAGTGTCGAAATAAATTATGATAATTTAGGCGACAGATTTTATAAAACTGCTGATCAAACTTCATTTGAAACAAAATACAATTTGACTTATATTGAAGTTCCCTTAATTTTTAAATATTATATTATACCAAATTTGAGCATTAATGTTGGCGGTCAAGCAGGATCATTACTTTCTGCTGAAAATAAATTTAAGCTAACCATAGAAGATGTTGATTCCAGTGATTCAAGTGATGCAAAATCAGATTACGAATCATTAGATTACGGTTTAAATTTAGGTGTAGGTTTTAAATTAAAAAACGGCATGCTTATAGACATAAGATTTTATCAAGGTTTGAAAAATATAAATAAATTGAATGATGCCGTAGAAATGAAAAACAGTGCCCTAAAACTTGGTATTGGATATTATTTCAAATAAAAAAACATTCATTAATCATTCAGAGGCTGTCCCTATATGTGCACAGCCTCTTTTTTTATTGCTAAATACGCCTATAAATCTTAATCAAAACATACATTAACAAAAAGCCCCATAAACTGCCAAAAATAATATCCAGAGGATAATGCACCCCGACATAAATACGGCTATACATAAAAAACAACCACCAAATAACCAAAAGATAGACCCATTTGGTATATTTTTTTAAAACATAAATGGTAAACCATACAAATAAGGTGGAATTGGAAGCATGTCCCGAAATAAAACTATAATTTCCGGGATGAATCAAATCACGAATTTGACCTCTCAACAAAGGATCTTGTGAGGGTCGCAAACGATGAAAGAAGGCCTTGAAAAAATTGGTGCTTTGATCACATATACCCAAAGCTATGGCCAGCATAACAATGGTTAGCAAGGCTTTGCGCCATCCCAAATAATAAAAATAAACCAAAACTACAATAATATATAAAAATATCCACTGGCGCTGATTGGTAACAAAGAGCCAAAAGGCATCGTAGTCTGCTGATCCCAAGCGATTAAAAAACAGAAAAATTTCTTTATCCCACTGTAGTATATCGTGCATTACTGACGTTTAACGGTATTGGTAATTTCTTCTTTGATGTTCATTACCTTTTTAGTGTCTTTGATGTCCTTTTTCAGTTTTTCTATAGCCTCGGTATCCAAACCGGCTTTTTGCGTTTCTTTGATAATTTCTTTTTTGACACTATTACTGGCATCACGCAGTTGGCGAATACCTTTACCCAAATTGCGGGCTATTTCAGGCAACTTTTCCGGGCCAAATACCAGCAACATCACAAAAAAAACCACAAACATTTCGCTATAACTGATAAACAATAACATGAGACGTATTTTTTACAAAGTTACGCATTATTTTATAAGCCTCGTCAACAATTTAATATTTAATACCAAAACGACATACAAAATAGTCCAATATTTCGTTTCTTTTTGGCTTTCTCATCGTCGAAAATACTCGACTGTAGCTATGGCTACTACTGCGTTTTTCTCCTTGACCAAACCAAAAATAACTCAAAATTTTTTGGACTATTTTATAAATCAATTTGGTATAACTTTGGCTTTGAGCTTTTCAAATTCCGATTTTTCTTTTTGCTTGGGCCACACATTGTTAGACATATCAATATCTGCGGTCAAATTCTCCGGATCTAATTCAATCTTGACTATTTCTTTATCCGAAGGAATCATTTTACTGACCCTTTTGTCGTTGAAGCGC
>JAMOMQ010000012.1 GCA_027066995.1 Flavobacteriales bacterium | reverse complement strand
TTTGCCCGCAAAAACGGCGGAAAAATGATACTGCGTATTGAAGATACCGACCAAACCCGATTTGTGCCCGGTGCCGAACAATATATCAAAGAAAGTTTGGCGTGGACAGGCATCAAATTTGACGAAGGAGTAGATAAAAAAGGCGATTTTGGACCGTATAAACAAAGCGAACGCAAAGATATTTATGCCAAATACATACAACAATTAATTTATAACGGCAAAGCCTATTATGCCTTTGATACCCCCGAAAGCTTAGATAAAATCAGAAAAGAATACGAAGCCCGCGGTGAACGTTTTATGTATAATCACGCTACCCGTAACCAGTTGAACAATTCGCTGAACATGTCTGATGAAGAACTTCATAAGAAACTGGAAAGTGGCAAAGCCTATGTAATCCGGTTTAAAATACCGGAAAATAAAGAAGTTGTAATGAACGATTTGATACGGGGCAGGGTAGTGGTGCATTCCGACACGCTGGACGACAAGGTTTTGATGAAAAGCGACGGACTGCCAACTTATCATTTGGCTAATATTGTAGATGACCACTTGATGCAAATATCACATGTGATTCGCGGCGAAGAATGGTTACCTTCCTTACCGCTTCATTATTTGTTATATGACGCCTTTGGTTGGGAACCGCCTCAGTTTGCGCATTTACCCTTAATTATGAAACCCGTAGGCAAAGGCAAACTCAGCAAACGCGACGGTGCCAAAATGGGATTTCCTGTCTTTCCGATGGAATGGCAAGACCCCAAAACCGGAGAAATCTTTGCCGGCTATAAAGAAGACGGTTATTTTCCCGAAAGTTTTGTCAACCTACTGGCGCTATTGGGTTGGAACCCCGGCACCGAACAAGAAGTATTTACTATGAACGAGCTTATAGAAATATTTGACCTGTCGCGTGTAAATAAATCAGGTGCCAAATTTGACCCCGAAAAAGCCAAATGGTTTCAACACCAACATTTACAACGAAAAAGTGTCGATGAATTGGTAGATTTGTTCATTCCCGTTTTGCAAGAAAAACTGGGCTATACCGTAGAAGGTAAAGCCATACGCGATTATAGCAAAAAAGTGATAGAACTGCTTAAAGAACGTGCTACTTTTGTCAAAGACTTTTGGGAACAAGGACATTTCTTTTTTGTGGCACCTACCGAATATGCTACAAAACCCGTCAAAAAACAATGGAAAGAACAAACACCGGCATTGATGAAAGAAGTCGCCGAATTGCTGCAATCAACAGACAATTTTTCTGCCGAAAATATCAAAGAAAAGTTATCCGATTGGATAACTAACAAAGAAATAGGATTCGGTAAAGTGATGCAACCGCTACGTTTGTCCTTAGTAGGCGATCTTAAAGGTCCCGATTTGTTTATGATTATGGAATTGTTGGGCAAAGATGAAGTGGTAAAACGAATTAACAATGCCATAAATACTTTGTAACAAAAAACCACCCAAGCCCCCTAAGGAATACCAAAGTGTTATGCAATATAAAGTGTCATTTCGAACGAAGTGAGAAATCTTTTTTTATTTACCAAAAGATTCCTCAGTCGTTGCGCTCCTTCGGAATGACAATTGACGTTATTGAAAACGAAGCAAAAGCAAAGTCGTGTCATTTAGAACGAAGCGACAGCGGAGTGAAGAATCTAATCCTTTATACTTGTAGATTCCTTCTTCTTGCAGTCGTCGGAATGACAATTGATGTTATTGAAAACGAAGCAAAGGCAAAGTCGTGTCATTCAGAACGAAGCGACAGCGGAGTGAAGAATCTTATCCTTTATTAAAAAATTTATATATTTGATTATGAATAAAATACAAGCTCAACACAACTATTTTGTTTATATTTTAACCAACAAAAATAAAACCGTATTATATACGGGAGTAACTAATAATCTAAAAGAACGATTGTATTTTCATTCAAATCCGGAGCCTTATTCGAAAGCTTTTACTGCAAAATACAAGGCTATTTATTTAATTTATTATGAATTATTTACAAATATTGATACTGCTATACAAAGAGAAAAACAAATAAAAGGATATAGTAGAAAAAAGAAAGAATTACTTATAAATAAATTTAATCCCTATTGGAAATTCTTAAATAATGAAATTTAGTTTTACTAAAAGAGATTCCTCAGTTGTTGCGCTCCTTCGGAATGACAATTGATGTTATTGAAAACGAAGCAAAAGCAAAGTCGTGTCATTCAGAACGAAGCGACAGCGGAGTGAAGAATCTAAATCATTAAATAAAAACAAAGATTGCCACGGTGCTCGTGCCTCACACCTCGCAATGACAATACACTGTTAATCAAATTATTATGTAATGAATGATGTTATTTCGAACAAAGTGAGAAATCTTTTTATATTTGGCAAAAGATTCCTCAGTCGTTGCGCTCCTTCGGAATGACAACCGGCAATATTATAATGATTTATACGCTTTTTTATGCACCTGAATCACAGCCCGTCCACTGGGTTCGTTTTGATTTTTAAAACTTTCGTCCCATTCCAAAGCAACCGAAGTGCTACAAGCTACCGAAGGCTCAAAAGGAACCGTTTTTGCCGCCGCTTGGCTCGGAAAATGTTGTTCAAAAATACTACGGTAATAAAAAGCTTCTTTGGTGTCGGGTGTATTGACCGGAAAACGATAATGTGCATTGGCCAGTTGTTCGTCGGTTACTTCTTTTTCAACCTTTTCTTTTAAAGTGTCAATCCAACTGTAACCCACGCCGTCACTAAATTGTTCTTTTTGACGCCAAGCCACACTTTCGGGCAAAATATCTTCAAAAGCTTTGCGTAAAATCCATTTTTCCATTGCCCGTTTTGGGTCTTTTCCGTAAACTACCATTTTGTCTTTGGGATTGATACGCATGGCAACATCGAGAAATTCTTTGTCGAGAAAAGGCACTCTGCCTTCTATACCCCAAGCCGCCAATGATTTGTTGGCACGCAGGTTGTCATACAAATGCAGTTTGCTCAATTTACGAACGGTTTCCTCGTGAAATTCTTTGGCATCGGGGGCTTTGTGAAAATACAAATAACCGCCAAAAATTTCGTCGCTTCCTTCACCCGATAAAACCATTTTAATACCCATGGCTTTGATGGCGCGTGCCATTAAATACATGGGAGTAGAAGCCCTTATTGTTGTAACATCGTAGGTTTCAAGATGATAGATAACATCACTTATGGCGTCCAAGCCTTCTTGAATGGTAAAGATAATTTCGTGATGCACCGTATCAAGGTGCTTGGCTACTTTACGTGCCGCATCCAAATCGGGTGAACCTTCTAAACCAATAGCAAAAGAGTGTAAACGAGGCCACCAAGCCGCTTCCGTATCACCGCTTTCAATTCTTTTGTCGGCATATATTTTGGCAATGGCGGAAGTAATGGAAGAATCCAATCCGCCGGAGAGTAAAACACCGTAAGGCACATCACTCATCAATTGACGATGTACGGCATCTTCCAAAGCTTTACGCAAGGTTTTGATGTCGGTTTGGTTGTCTTTTACATTTTCATAATCCATCCAATCGCGATGATACCACTTGACTAATTTTTTATCTTTGCTGTGGTAATAATGTCCGGGAGGAAAACTTTCTATACGGGTGCAAACACCTTCCAAAGCTTTGAGTTCGGAAGCGACATAAAAAGTTCCGTTTTTGTCCCAACCCATATACAAAGGTATGATGCCCATGTGGTCGCGGGCAACAAAATATTCGTCTTTTTGAATATCGTAGATGGCAAAAGCAAAAATACCGTTTAAATCTTCGAGAAAATCCACACCTTTTTGACGATACAAAGGCAAAATCACTTCGCTGTCGCTTTGGGTTTGAAAGTTGTATTTACCTTCAAATTGTTTACGGATTTGCTTATGATTATAAATTTCGCCGTTTACCGCCAACACCAATTTGCCGTCGGGCGAATAAAGCGGTTGTTTGCCCGAAGTGGGATCGACTATTGCCAAACGTTCGTGAGCCATTACCGATTTGGGGTGTGTAAAAACCCCGCTCCAATCGGGACCGCGGTGACGAAGGGTTTTTGCCATTTTCAAAATTTGCGGTCTGATTTGTTCCGCTTGTTGTTTAAGGTCGAATGCACATACTATTCCACACATAATATATTGATTTTTAAGGTTATATCAAAAAAAAATCCGCCGAGCAAAAACCCGGCGGAAATATGATTGTAAGGCACAAGTTTTTGCTACGGCGTTGCGTAGTAATTATTATTATTGTTATTATTGATTAAATAAACTGTCATAACTTGTGCTTTTTATTGCTGTTTTGTAAGGCAAATATGAGAATTTTTATCAATTAAAAAAAATTTTTTTTAAAATGTTGCATCAAAGATAAATATTATACATGAGATAAAAAGTGTATTTTTGTGCTATACAATTATATTATGGGACATCATCATCACCACGGTGAA
>JAMOMQ010000011.1 GCA_027066995.1 Flavobacteriales bacterium | reverse complement strand
CAATAATATTGGTGTATTTTTTAATCTTTTTTTCAGGAGTTTTATTATTAATTGAAAAATACTCTTCCAATTCGTTTTTATCAAAATTAAAAAAACTCATATAATAAGCTTCCAAATCGTTATAACCTTTATATTCTAAAAACCCTTCCAAATATTTTTGAGCTTGTTTAATGCCGGTGTGTTGTTCTATTTCTTTAAGGATCTTATACAGCTTCGTAATCTGGTATTTCATATCTTCCAAATTGCCACTTAATTTTTTGGCAGGCAAAGGCTTGCGTCTGGTAATAAAAGCTTCAAAACTACCATCAGGTTTGTAAGAAGGATAATAATGTGTAAAAGCCCAAAAATAGTTATTATTTTTGGTTTTGTGTTTTAGCACGGCAATACCTTCTCTATAGTCCATGATAAAACCACCGATAATATCGTGTATGATATCGGGCATATCATCATGGCAAATAATCCGGGGTGGTTGGGTGACAAATTCGGTAAGCTTATACTCCAACAAGTTTAAAATATAGTCATTGGCATAGTCGATACGATTCTCCAAATTGATCTTGACGGTAGCCGTTTTTCTAATATCTAGAAAAAGCTCGTTATTCATAATAATTTGTGTTGTTGTCACTGCAAAGTTATAATTTATTTTGCAATAATTAAAATATTAGTGATAAAAAATATTTAAAAATCGTTAATTTATCATAAAATTATAAAATTTCAAAAAATTTACCCGGCAATCCAGTAATAATATTTTTTAATTCCATATTTAATAAAACTTGTGCGGTCTTAGAAACAGGCATTTGCAAATCTAAGGCAATATCATCTAAGGCCATTTTGCCCTTATCTTGCAACAAGTCAAATATTTTTTGTTCTTCACCGGTCAAATCGACAAACAAATTGAGTTGCCGGTTTTTGGTAACGGCAGGCATCAATTCCCAACCTAACATATCAATAATATCCTGAGCTTGTGTCAATAAAGCGGCTTTATTTTGTTTTATTAAGTTATTACAACCTTGACTAAAAATATCAGCAGCCCGTCCGGGCACAGCAAATACATCTCTGTTATAAGAATTGGCAATATCGGCTGTTACCAGCGAACCTCCCTTAGCCCCCGACTCTATGATAATAGTAGCTTCGGACAATCCGGCTACAATACGATTGCGTTTTAAAAAATTATTGCGGTCAACCGTATCGGTATGCCAAAATTCTGTAAGCAAACCGCCTTGATCCAACATACGGTCAGCCACCTTCCTGTGTATTGCCGGATAAATACGTTGAAATCCGTGACCTAAAACGCCAACGGTTGGCAAATCGTTTTTTAAAGCATTTAGGTGCGCTTCTACATCTACGCCATAGGCCAATCCGCTGATTATAACCGGTTTGTAATCTGCCAAATCTTCTATTATCTCGGCCACCATTCGCTTACCGTATGAAGTAATGTTACGCGTGCCTACTATGCTGATAATCTTACTTTGATTTAAAACATCTTGCCCCTTGTAAAAAAACAATATGGGCCCGTCGGGTGCGTGTTGTAATTTGTAGGGATAAGATTCATCAAAAATACTAATGGCTTGTATGTTGTTTTGCTCTATGTATTTGAGCTCTGTCTCAACCTTTTGCCAATCATCAAATTTTTTAAGGCTACTTATCATTACAACCCCCACATCCATTACATCAATGGCATTGCGCTTGGCCGCCTCAAACACAGCCTTGGCAGAGCCAAAATGTTTTAATAATTTTTTAGCCGAAATATCACCGATATTTTTGACCTTTTGCAAGGCTAATAAATAATATAAGTCGTCGGATTGCATTGACAAAAATTGCTTAATTTTAAAACATTAAATATAATCATTTTTAAACAAAACCTTTTGGTCTTATTTTTGTTTAAATTTGCAAAAAATATCTTTTATGAAACGTTTGATTTGGGTCATTTTATTAAGTAGTGCTATAACAATACAAGCACAAAATCCGTATTTTGAAATCAGCAAACAGATGGAAATTTACAGCGATGTATTGAAATTATTGAGCACTAACTACATTGATGACCTCAATTTTGGGGATTTGATGCAAAAAAACACCCGTAAAATGCTCAACGGCCTTGACCGTTTTACGACTTTTTACGACGAGCAAGGTATTTTAAATCAAAAAATGCGTCAAGAAGGGCATTTTGGCGGTTTGGGTATCAATATAAAAATTCTGGATTCGGCCATTGTTATTACTGATATTTTTAAAAATTCTCCGGCATCAGATGCTTTTAACATAGGAGATAAAATTATTGAAATAGACGGGCAAAAAATATCGGAAATAAGCCGCCGGTTATCTTCCGACCTATTAAAAGGCAAAGCCGGCAGTGAAGTATCTTTACTCATTGACAGAAACGGAAAAAAGCTATCTAAAAAAGTCAAACGCGCCGACATACAACTCGACGCGGTAACAGGCACCTATTTGGACGGGGATATTGGGTATATACACTTTGTCAAATTTAACAAAAAAGCAGCCCGTCAGGTTAAAAAAGCCTTGTTGGATTTAAAAACCGAAGGCGCCAAAAAAATCATTATAGATGTTCGAGGCAATCCGGGCGGGTTATTAAATGAAGTCATTAAAATAGTCAACTTTTTTATTCCCAAAGGTCAAGTTGTTGTAACCACCAAGGGTCGTTTTGAAAAATATAACCGGACTTACCGCACCAAAAATGAACCTGTTGATGAACAGATACCGGTGGTGATCTTGGTCAATAACCGTTCGGCATCGGCTTCGGAAATATTGTCGGGAGCTTTGCAAGACTATGACCGCGCCGTCATTATTGGTGACACTACTTACGGCAAGGGGTTGGTGCAACGAACCTTTAAAGTGAAATATGGCACCTATATGAAACAAACCATTTCAAAATACTATATTCCTTCGGGACGCTTGATACAAAAAATAGATTATTGGCACCGCGACAAAAACGGCAAGCCTCTGATGATGCGTCAAAATTTGGCCGAAAAAACTTTTAAAACAACCAATGGCCGTATAGTGCATAATTTAGGAGGTGTAGTCCCCGATATTGTTTTACATCCGCAACCTGATGAAAGCTTGATAAAAGATGTGATTAATAAAAATATATTATTTGATTTTGCCACCCGGTATTTTTACACACATCAAAAGCCGGATCATTTAAAAGATTTTAAATTGACAGATGCCGATTTTGAGTCCTTTTTAAATTATATTCAAGCACATCAAAAACCTCAAAGCACTGCCGAAAAATTAGTGGTAGAAGCCTATAAAAAAGCTCAAAAAGAACAACAAAAGCCTGTTGTCTTAGAGCAATATAAAACATTGCTTAACGCTTATAAAAAACAAGACACGGATTTGTTGAAAAAACATAAATCTTATCTGTTGCAACAATTGGCTTTTGATTTGGTCAACCGGTATTTCGGCCCGGAAATATTAATCCAATATAAAATGCAAACCGATCCGGTAATTTTAAAAGCCAAATCCGTTTTAAACAATCCTGCTGCTTATAAAAAAATATTACATCAATAGTCTTTGAAAATCAATATGTTATTGAACTTTTGCAAATAAGTTAACAACAACTTGATAAATTATTGATTTAATCTTCATATTGTATAATTTAATCAATATTATAATGTCCAAATGCATTGAGATAACTTGTGCTGATATTATCTGTATTGCGTTAGTCCAAGTAACCAAATTACAAAACAAATGGCATTAGCCAACGTAATAATACGGTATGTCCAAATACTTACATACATACGGAATAGAAAAGATTTAAAATCAGAGCCGGCCGGATAAGTATTATAAAACAAAAAGCCCGGCTAAAATTAACCGGACTTTTTAGGGTATGAAAAGCAATCAATTATTTATTTTCTATAACTTCTTCCGTTTCTTTAACAATTAAGAATTCGGAGCGGCGATTGAGCTGATGTTGTTCTTTGGTACAACGGGTACATTTAACAGCAGGTTCACTCTCGCCTTTACCTTCGGCTGACAAACGGGAAGCATCTATGCCTTTTGAAACAATATATTCCATAGTGGCTTTAGCCCGTTTTTCAGATAATTTTTGATTGTAGTCGGCAGGACCTCTACTGTCAGTATGTGATACAATATGAATTTTCAATTCGGGATATTTGTTCATAGCCTCTACAACTTTATCCAACTCAAAAGCAGCGTCGCGTCTGATATTCCACTTATCAAAGTCAAAATATATAGGATTGATATCCAATTCTTTAACTGTTATAATTTTTTCTATAGGACTCAAAGCTACTTTAACTTGCACTTCTTCGTCGTCGGTTGCAGCTACTTTTTCCTTATTATTTTCATATTCTTCGGCACGTGCTTCTACCATTACATCTTGGTTACACTCTATCAAAAAGTCGGCATGTCCTTCATCATCGGTCAATTTGGTTTTAATTGGATTACCTTCCTTATCGGTCAATGTAACGGAAGCTTGCGCCAGAGCCTTACCTGTTTTGGCATCAACAACTGTGGTTGAAATCAATACATCACAAACCGGTTTAATATTTTTAATGGTATAAATATTGTCATCACCAACTCTAACAGCGGTGCGGTTGCTAGATATAAAACCATCTTTTGTATCGTCGTCAATATAAATGGCAAAATCGTCTTTGCCGCTATTGAGAGGCACACCCAAATTTCTGGGACGTGAGAATTTACCGTCTACATTTTTACAAGCATATACATCTAAACCTCCTAAACCCAAATGACCGTCCGAAGAGAAATACAAATCACCTTTTTTACTGATAAAAGGAAAATTTTCACGTCCTTCCGAATTGATGTTCGGGCCTAAATTGACAGGCTCGCCAAATTGATTATCACCTTTGATATCTACCACATACAAATCCGACTGTCCCATACCACCCGGCATATCCGATGAAAAATATAATTTTTTACCATCGGGGCTGACAGCAGGATGACCTACGGAATAGTTATCATTATTAAAAGGTAACTCTTTAACATTAACCCATTCGTCATTGACTTTGGTAGCAGAAAACAATTTTAAACGGCTGATTCCGGTAGAATCGGTTTTATATTTATCATCATGATAATTGTCGCGGGTAAAGTACATGGTTTTGCCATCGGGGGAAAAGCAAAAAGTTCCGTCATGGTATTTGGTATTTACATCACCGGGGAGCTTTTCAATGTTACTGACTACTCCGTCGACATAATCGGCTTGATAAATATCCAAATAAGGTTGTTCGTCCCAGCCATACTCTTTATTTTTAGTATCGCGAGCCGATACAAAATACAGTTTTTGTCCCAGTGGTTTAGCATCAAAATCAGCATATTCGGTATTGATGTTCGGCAATTCATTTACTACAAACTTATCTTTACCACGTTCTAAGATTTTGGGGAGATAATCGGGATTTTCTCTAAATTTGATAGCACGATGATCGGCAGGTCTCATTTGAGCAAATTTGGTCATCCAAGGCACACTTTCTTTATATTTTCCATTGGCTTTCAACATTTGTGCATAGCGGTAATAAACCTCCGGATCATCGGATTGGGCTGCTAATATACCATAATATTTTTCAGCATTTTTAGTGTCAAATATTTGGTAATAAGCATCGGCCAGATTTTGATATACATGATCATCGGCGTTGCCGTTGGCCACTACTTTTTCGTATGTCTGTGCTGCTTTGACATATTGTAGCCGATGGTAATATTTATCTGCTTTTTTAACTAAGGACGACTGCGCAAAAGCAGCATTTATTCCCAAGCTTAAAGTAATTATAAGTATATATATTTTTTTCATAGTTGTAATTTTTAGAAGTATCGGGGTGATAACATAACTTTTTTGCTAAGTGTCCAGTCATAATTTAAGAATAACTCATGTGATACGGGACTGTAATAGGAGATGTCCGAAATATGGTGGTCATAGGCATAACCAATACGCAGATTATCAAATAATCTTACATTTACCAAACCGCTAATAGCATCATTTAATCTGTATGAAGCACCAATTTCAAACCGGTTTAGATATAACATATTCAGGTTGATATCGGCCTGTAATGATTGACTAAGGTTATTAAATACCAAGAAATGTGGTTTTAATTTAAAGTCTTTACCCAAATCGAATACATATCCTCCGGCCACAAACAAATGAATTTCATCGGTTGATTTATAGCCTTTACCATCGTTATATTTATTGGCCAAAAAATTGGGCACTGACACAGACAAATAATATTTATCGGTATAATAAAAGACCCCTGCTCCTACATTGAGGTGGGTGTCTTTGATATCTTGGGCAAAAACCGGATCATTGGGATGAATGACATAAAAATCCATATTGACATCAAACAGATTGACTCCTGCTTTAATACCTAAGGCCAAATTGGCATTCCCTAAATTTAAAGTATGCGAATAATCGGCGGTTATCATATTTTGTTTGACCGCACCAAAATCGTCATTGACAAAAGACAAACCAATACCATTACTTTCATTTAAAGCACCATGCACATTAGCAGTGAGTGTTTTAGGTGCACCGGGCGCATCATACCATTGGCTTCTATATAGTGTTCCGAAAGAAATGACTTCGGTTCCCTTAGAACCGGCATAAGCCGGATTAAGGATGTTCATATTATACATGTATTGTGTATAATGGGGTAATTGTTGCGCTTGAACTGACCCAAGTGCTAAGAATAAGAACCCCGCTAAACTTAATATTATTTTTTTCATAGTCAATTAGTTTTTTTATCTTGCTAAAAATAACCAGCCGGTTAATGTTTCTCCATCATTTAATTTAATAACATAGTAATAAGAAGCGGCTGGCAAATCATTTCCATTGTCATTTTTACCTTCAAATTGATCGGTATAATCGGTTTTTTCGTAAACCTTTACCCCTCGACGGTCAAAAATTTCCACTTTTTCGATACCTCTTTGTTCGGCTAAATAATCCAATACCCATTTGTCATTTAAATGGTCTCCATTGGGCGAAATGCCTTGCGGCACTTGACATTTGTAAGGATAAGGGGTCACGTTGTCGGTATAACTCACTATACAATTATCAGCATCTACCGTTAGTGTATATTCTCCAGAGGTGTTGATAGTCAATTTAGGGTCATTTCCAATGACATTTCCGGCAGCATCGGTCCAAGTATAGGTAATATTATTATAATCAGAGGCATTTTGGACTGTACCATCCAGAGTTTTGACTTCATCTTTACAAATGATTTCTTCTTCTGGCAAATCAACCTGTAAACTAGGCAATATATAAACTGTTACCTCATCAAATTCTGAATAGAGGTTTTGGTGACAATCTTCATAAGTAGCTTCTAAGGTATAAGTGGTTGTCTCGCTAATAGGTACGGTTACATCTACATCTGTCCCGACAATATTTCTATTGGCATCATACCATTTTAGCTGCACATTGGCATCGGGAATAAATTTGTATGCTTCCGAGGCCGTATCATCTACTTGCCATACACCTGTATTTCTGTTAGGTAATGTAGGACTGGTTATATCTCCGGGGTAATTACCACAGGTATTGGGGAGCAACTCTTCATTTTGTGTTCCTAAGGTTGCCAAACCGTCATTCCATGTAGTACAAACAGGTTTGTTTTTGATATGCACTTCAAAAGAAAAGTCATTTTCATTAAAAACAATCTCCTGACTGGTCAAAAGATTGTTACAACTGAATTGGGGAATGTCATTATAAATGACTATAAACTTACGGTTTGGCGCCGTGCCTACTGTCTTGTATTTTAATTGTTCAGTAGGATACTGCACACTTATGTCGATATCATGATAAGCTCCCATTATGGATGCAAAAGACAAATTGGCCGTATCGTCCCAATAAGGCAATGTGTGATTGGGAATTAATTCTCCGACATCAATAGACCATGCATCATAATGTCCGGCTACACTTGGCTCAAAAATAATATCACCATTAGAGCCAACTACAATTTTATCATAACGCTCTCCGTAAAAATAAACCGGAAAGGGTAAATCAATGGCATCGCCATATCTGTCGTCTATGCGTAAGGGAGTGGCTGTGCCGTTATCCGTCAGCATGACATCTTGAGCTGTGGAAAAATCGCCATCCCAATTAAAAGGAATAGCCTCTACACGATAGCGACCGGTAATAATACGACCAATATTTGCATGCAAAGTGACTTCTGTCTCGTCGTGACACAAAACTTGATCCGGACCGGCATCTATATGTTGTGCTCTGAGTTGTGAAAATACAAATAAAAGCACTAACAATATAAAGTAATTGTTTCTTTTCATAACTTTGTTATTTTGATAGTTTAGCCAAAAATAAAAAAAAAAATTTCAAACAAGGTGCTAAAAGATTATTATTTCATAATAAATATAAAATGATTGAAAAAAAAGAAAAAAATTACGAAAAAATTGTATTAATCGGTATCATTAATCAAAATCAACCGAAAGAGAAAGTTGACGAATACTTAAAAGAATTGGCATTTTTGGCCGAAACGGCCGGCGGACAAGTTTTAAAATCATTTGTACAAAAACTGGATAAGCCCAATCCCAAAACTTTTTTGGGAAGTGGAAAACTTGAAGAGGTCAAAAAATATATTGAAGACAATGATATTGAAATGGTTATTTTTGATGATGAGCTCTCTCCGGCACAACAAAAAAACTTAGAGAAATGGTTACAGGTCAAAATAATAGATCGTACCCGCTTGATCTTAGACATATTTGCCCAGCGGGCACAAACTTCGTATGCACGCACACAAGTTGAACTGGCACAGTATCAATATTTACTACCTCGCTTAACCGGCATGTGGACACACTTGGAACGTCAACGCGGGGGTATCGGTATGCGTGGCCCCGGAGAAACCGAAATTGAAACCGACCGCCGGATTGTCCGGGATAAAATAGCTTTACTTAAAAAGAAACTAACCGCCATAGATAAACAAATGGCAACCCAACGCAGTAATCGTGGCAAAATGGTAAGGGCGGCTTTGGTCGGTTATACCAATGTCGGCAAAAGCACCCTGATGAATGTGTTGAGCAAATCGGAAGTATTTGCCGAAAATAAATTGTTTGCCACCTTGGACACCACGGTTAGAAAAATAGTGGTGCATAATATTCCGTTTTTACTAACAGATACGGTAGGCTTTATCAGAAAATTACCGACTCAGTTAATTGAATCTTTTAAATCGACCCTAAACGAAGTTACCGAAGCAGATTTATTAATACATGTGGTTGATGTATCGCATCCCAATTTTGAAGAACATATGCAAACCGTAGAGCAGATATTGGGAGAGATAAATGCAGCAGACAAACCTATGGTTATTGTATTTAATAAAGTGGATTTACTTCCGGATACTTCCAAACAAACGATTAAGAACCTTAAAAAAACCTGGTTAAACAAAACCGGAAAACCCACTGTATTTATTTCGGCGGTTAACAAAATTAATATTGACCAGCTCAAAGATGTTTTATATACCGAAGTGCGCAAAATACATATCAAACGTTTTCCGTATAACGATTTTTTATATCCTGATTTGGACAGCTTAACATAAAGATAAATCAATACATCAAATTGTATTATATTTGTAAATTAAAATTGATTGATTTAAACAATTTAGTAAAGTTTTATGAAATTTAAAATAATTATATTAATGATAAGCTTTATTGCTTTGCAATCTTGTGTTCCTTACAAAAATATTGTGTACTTACAAGGCGATTTGCCTCAAACCAATGTGGACAGCACCTCATACAAAATTAAAAAAGACGATATTTTATATATCAGTATAAAATCATCAAATGAATCGATAGAAAGGTTATTTAAGGCACAACTAAACAGCAATATCTCTAATCAGCATTCATCCCAATCTTTATATTTTAGCGGTTATACGGTTGACAAAAACGGTGAAATAGAATTGCCGGTTATCAATAAAATTAAGGTAGAAGGTTATACTTTTGAGGATGTTAAACGGCTTATTAAGCAAAAACTTTTGGAAAATCAATTCAAATCCCTTGAAGAGATATATATCAAAGTAAAATTGGCCGGCGTGCCTTATACGGTTATAGGCGAGGTGAAAACGCCTAAAAACGGCATTCTCTATAAAACCAATCCCAATATTTTTGACGTTTTGAGCGATGCCAAAGATATTACACCGGTAGGAAACCGTAAAGAAGTGGTGGTCATTAGAAAAGAAAATGACAAGTTGGTCAAAAAAACATTGAATTTAACCGATGCGGATATTGTCACTTCGCCCTATTTTTATACGCGCCCCAATGATATTATTTATATCAAACCTCTGCGTCAAAAAACTTGGGGCACCGGCACCACTCTGCAACAGACCATCTCAACGACGATTACCGCGTTATCGTTAATTACAACCATTATATTGCTAAGTAAATACGCCAATTAATTTGTTTATTATGGAGAACCAATTTTCTTTTGACGATCAGGTCAATTTTGATTTTAAATTATTATTACTAAAATTACTGTCACACTGGAAATGGTTTTTGGCCACGCTTTTAGTAGCTTTTGCTTTGGCTTATTATTTCAATTTGCGCAAAGAGAATATATACGAATTGGACAACTACGTTACCATCAAAGAAGAGAATAATCCGTTTTTTACTTCCAATATGAGTTTGGTGTTTAACTGGGGCGGCGTCAGCGATAAGGTCAATTTAATTATTACCACCTTTAAATCACGTTCTCACAACGAAAAAGTGGTTGACCGTCTTAAAAGTTATATTAAATATAAAAAGAAAGGAGATTATTATTTAATTAATACCTATAAAGATACGCCTTTTACATTTATTCCCGACAGCCTAAAACCTCAATTGATCAATGTGCCTATAGCCGTTAAAATAATTGATGATAAGCGCTTTAAATTAACTGTAAAGCCTCAGGATAAAACCGTCAAAGTCTATGATTATTTAAATAAAAAAACTAAAACCGTCAAGGCTCAAACCTTGCAACAAACATTTGCATTCGGACAAAAAGTAGATTTACCTTTCTTGTCCGGTATTTTTACAAAAAATAATAATGTGTCTTATGACCCTAAAGATACTTACTATTTAGAGCTTAAAGACTATAATGAAGTAGTGTCCGATTTTAAAAACCGCTTACAAGTCAAAACCAAAGATAAAAACTCTTCCATTTTAGTGCTCAAACTCAAAGGTACCAATAAAGCCGAAATAGCAGACTATCTCAATACAACCACAAGCTTACTGCAACAACGTATTTTGGACGACAAAAACCGTTTTGCCCTGAACACCATTAAGTTTATAGACTCTACTTTAAATTTCTTGCAAAGAGATTTGAGTCTGGCGGCTAAAGATTTAAAAAACTTTATCAGCAACAAAATGGTGCTCAATTTGGATGATCCTACTGCCAAATTATATGAAAAAATTACAGGTTTGGATCAACAACGCAGTGAGATTAACCTTAAAAAAATGTATTACGAACAGTTGTTAGAGTATCTAAACAACAAGCAAAATTACGAAAATTTGCCGGCTCCTACCGTAGTGGGTATTGATGATCCTACCATAGTCGAAAAAGTTGGTAAAATCACACAATTGGCCATCAAAAGAAAAAATATGCTGAGCCAATATCAAACCAATGCCCCTGTAATACAACGGATAGATTTGGAAATAGAATCGCTAAGACAGTCATTATTACAAACAGTCCGTTCGGCTTTAAATACACTAAATCAACAACTTAAAATCATCAATAAAAAAACAAAAAAAGTCGAAAGTCAAATTCGCAAATTGCCGGAGGAAAAACAAGTTTTGGTCGGTTTAAAAAGAAAATACGACTTAAAACAAGAAATTTACAATACCCTGCTACAAAAACGTAACGAAGCCGGTATTGTCAAAGCCTCCAATGTATCCGATTTAAAAATAATAGATGAAGCCAAAGATGTAGGTCAAGCACCCGTGGCTCCTAACCGTAAAATCAATTATTTAATAGCCTTAGCCGTAGGCCTGTTATTACCGGCAATAATTATCAGTATTTTGTTTTTTATGGATAACAAAATACACGATATATCAGATGTGGAAGCCGAAACCGATTTGCCGGTCTTGGGTCAAATATACCACTATCAAAAACATGGTAACCTGCCGGTGTTGCTTTACACCAATGATATTGTTACGGAATCATTCCGGTCATTGCGATCGGCCTTGCGTTTTATGTTTCCTAAACCCAAATCGTCTAATACCATACTCATTACATCGAGCGTATCAGGCGAAGGTAAAACTTTTGTATCATCTAATTTGGCTATTGTGCAAGCCATCAGCCATAAAAAAACCGTGGTTCTGGAGTTCGATTTGCGTAAACCGAAATTTAAAGAATATTTTGATGAAGCAAACAGCGAAAAAGAAGGCTTGTCACATTATCTCAGTGGTATGGCAGATTTAGACGACATCATAACCAACACCAAGATAGACAATCTGGATTTGATATTGGCCGGTAAAATTCCCCCCAATCCGTCCGAACTTATTCTAACTGAGCATACCGCCCGTTTGTTTAAAGAATTAACCGAACGCTATGATCAAGTTATTATAGATACACCTCCACTGGGCTTGGTATCCGATGCTTTGGAGTTGCAAAAATATGCCGATTTATCCATTTTTATCGTGCGCGAAGACTATTCTTTAAAATCATTTATTAAAGATATAGAAGAAAAGAAAAACATTATTAACAATTTGGCCATTGTTTACAACGACTTTAAAATCAATATGTTTAAAAAATACGGTTATAGTAATTACGGATATGGTTATGGCTATGGCAGTTATTTTAAAGAAAAAGTGCCTTTTTGGAAAAAATGGTTTCAAAAGTCTTTTTAAAAATAAATCAACGACTCATAAAAGCTTTTTCTTTTAAAACTTTTAGTTGATGCCGGATAAACTTGGTTTTTCCGGCATCTTTATGTTGAAATAAAAACAAATATTTTTGATAATATTTAATCGCTGTTTCCGGTGATTTATAATAAACTTCTGACAGCATGGCTAGTTGTAACAAAGCATCGCTGTTTTGTTTATTATTATCAAAAGCCTTTTTAAAATAATTTATAGCCTTTTTATATTGTTTTTGCTTCTTAGCAACTTCTCCCAGTTGATAATATTCTTTGTCCCAATCGGGGTTTTTAAGTCGCAGTGCCGTTTGATAGTATTGCTTGGCACGCTGATATTGTTGCTTGTTTTCATAAACCAAGCCCAAATAATAATATACAACAGCATCAGTAGCATCTATATTTAATGCTTTCATGAGGTTTTGTTCAGCCTGTTGATATTGACCCAATTGTAGTAATGCCAAGCCAGAATTTTTTAAAACAAACAACCGGTCATACTGCAAACTGTCTAATGTTTGCAGGGTTTGTAACATCTTATTAAATTGATTTTGCCGGTACAAAACAATAACTTTTTGCCGTAATAATTTTGTATCGTTCGGATTAATATGTAAACCTTTATTTAAATAATATTGCACCGAATCTTTAAAACCGATTTTTTTATAATATTTAACCAACATATAAATGGATTTTAAATGCAGGCTGTCTTTATGGTAAGCCCTTAAAAAGGCATCCAGTTTTTTATTAAAATCTTGCTCATATATTCCGGTTTTATAGGGATAACTGGGATTGATCGTATCAATACTTTCAAGTTTTTCAAGCAATCGAATAGCTCGATTCTTTTGATGCAATTTTGCATACAGTAAAGATAACTTATAGATGTTTAACAAATCGGTTGAATCTATTATGGCTACCTTCTGCCTCAATTGCAAAGCTTTTCGGGGCAAGGCATATTGCTCATAAGATTTTGCCAATAGCAACAACACCGGTTTGCTGATTGAGTCTAACTTTAAAGCACTTTGATAGCAATCAATAGCTTTACCGTAATTGCCGGTTTCATCATAAATTTTGCCCAACGCAATATATTTTTTTATAGACTCGGGCTGTTGTTTAAGGTGTGTAATTCTTTGTTGGTAATTTTGGGCAAAACCGGTAACAAAAACTATTAATAAAATACTGATAAATAATTTTTTCATCTGAAAATTTTAGTAATGAGGCTGTCTCAAAAGTAAATTTTAGTTGTCATTGCGATGAGAAACGAAGTGTCAATCTGTTGATTTTCAATAACAAATACTAATAGCACTTCAGGTTTCTCATTGAGACAATGGCTTTTGAGACAGCCTCATTACCCAAAAAAATAACAATATTTATTTTTCTACTTTAAAAATAATAGGCAAAGTATAAGTAACCTTTACCGGTTTGCCATCTTGCTGTCCGGGGGTTACTTGTGGTAACAAGGCTATTACACGTTTGGCTTCATCTGCCAATATATCATATTTTGACCGGGCTTTAATATTGGTTACTTTGCCTTCTTTATCAAAGGTAAACATGGTAAGTATTTTCACTTCTTGTCCTTTTAGTTTTAAGCCGTCTGCCAAATCCGTTCTAAAATTTTTGGCTATAAATTTTTGAATTTTTTTGCTAAAACAATCCTTTGCTTCTTGGCCTTGTAATCCTTCACATCCTTTATAAACAGGAGGCACCTCTACATAACGAAAAGCTTTCTCTTCATCATCGTCATCTGCATTATTATTTATTTTTTTGTCAAGCCGGTTAACGACCGGATCTTCTTTGGTTGGATAATACACTTTTTCTTCACCGTTTTTGGTCTTTATAATGATTTTATCCGGATTTTTTGTAACATTAATAGAGGCAATGTTCTCTGCATCCATGTTTTTTAATTCATCTGCCGTGATGATATTTTCCGTGTCAGATAAAGCTTCGTTTTTACAGGCATCTACTAAGCTCATCAAGCCGAACAATATAAAGGCAAAAGCCACATATTTAATTTTTGCTCCATGTTTGGAGGGATTTCTTTTTTGCATCATAATACGTTTTTTTAATAATTTAGGTTGATAAAATTGATTGACAAAAGAGACTTTTCGTACTTGAAAAGTTTCTTGTAAAATTTGATTGAAATAGTCCGTTAAAGAACGATTTCGCAATACCGTTTTATCGGCTATAAATTCGTGCAACAATTGCATTTCCCGTTGGTATAACCACAAAAGCGGATTGAACCAAAAAACGATCTTTAGCAACTCGAAAAACAACAAGTCTAACCAGTGTTTTTCTTTTAAGTGCACCAATTCATGCTTGATAATAGGCAGGTCTTTGTTTCGAAACAATTGTTCATCGATAAAAATATAGTGTAAAAAGGAAAATACTTCCTTTTCACCGGATAATAAAACCATCGTATATCCGGATTTTTTGATGGTTTTATGTTTTTGTATCAATGAAAATATTTTATATAGTTTGACTAAGAATAGCATGGTAAAAAATACCAATCCTGTGACATAAATCCATAAAAGCGGCTGATTATAATTCATTTCTACTTGTTGCTGCAGGCTTGTTTTCAAATTATTGCTGCCAATAATAACCGGCTCTAAACGTTCCGTCCATTCTTGATTACGAGTCATCCAACCCAAACGAAGCAGCGGAATAATAAAGGATAACAAGCTGGTAGCAATCAAATAGATTCTGTTCCATTGAAAAAAGGTTTCTTTGCGTAAAAACCAATAATAGAACAGCAAAAAAACAAATTGTAAAAGAATGACTTGTAACAGGTAAAATAACATAACTAGGATTTTTTATGGAGTTCTTTTAATATCTCTTCCAATTCGGTTACATCTATTGCCTCTTTTTTGGCAAAAAAGGAAACCAAATTTTTAAACGAACCATCAAAATAATTGTTAATCATTTTGCGTAAACTATGCTGGGTGTAGGCCTCCTTGGCTATAATAGGAAAATATAAATAGCCCCGCCCTTGTTTTTCATGTCCTACAAAACCCTTATTTTCCAATATCCGCACAATAGTTGACACGGTATTGATAGCAGGCTTGGGCTCAGGTAAATGTTCCCTGATTTGCTTTACATTGGTTTTGCCCAATTGCCACATTATCTGAATGATTTGTTCTTCTGCTTTGGTTAATTGTTTCATGATATTATTGATTATATGATAAATTGATGAATTGTCATTCCGACAACTGCAAGGAGGAGGAATCTTACTGTTTCATAGAGAAAGACTCTTCACTTCGCTACGCTATGTTCTGAATGACAAGCCTTTGTCATTTCGAACACCATTGTCATTTCGAACGCAGTGAGAAATCTTAATTATCCACCCCACCGTGAGATACCTCGCTCTCCCCAACATCTGAGGGCTTGGAATATCTCGAATACTTTCACTGCAATATTGTTTTTCATTGACAAAAAGATTCTTCACTCCGCTACGCTACGTTCTGAATGACACGCCACCATCTCAATTATGACACAAATATATAACTAATTTTTTAGTTTAACTAATTTTTTAGTAAAAAAAATCCCAAAAAGTTTTTAAACCTTCGGGATTATATATTGATTTAAGAAGTAATGCAGGTAGTTATACAACTTAATATCAGACTGTTAAAACTTAAAATCGACAGAAAAGCTAAAAGTTCTACCCCAACCAAAATATACCCTGTTTTGTAAATCTACGCCTTGCCATTGCTGACCGCCTTCAATAATATTAGTTTCGGACTGGGCAATATACTTTTTATTCATCAGGTTTTGTATACCGGCATGCACTATGGCTGTGCCCAATTTTCTTATTTTCATCCGGTATTTTATACCCGCATCTATCAGACTATAAGCCGGCAAACGAAGCGAGCCTTGATGATTGGGACTGGAAAAACAGCCCGCATCTATGTTGGCATACAACCGATCAACATAAAATTGCGATGCCCAGAGTTCTAATTTTGATGACATTTTATACCGAACTGCCAAACGGCCGGTAAACCGGGCTGCATTGCCTACTTTAACGCCATCTAAATAATAATTGCGGGTAGCTACCGGCAAGTGTTGATTATTGTATAAAGTTACATCTGTTATATTACCTTTATAATACCAATTGCCGAGTGAAAACATGTTAACAATCCGCCAAGGACCATATTTTGCTTTAGCTGTCAAGGCTACGCCTTTGTGCACTTCTTCTACGCCGGACAAAATACCGCTTACCGGCTGATTTTGAATATAATCATTGACTTGTTCATAACGGTTTTGCCAGCTTGTATAATAAGCATTTAAACGCAATTTCCAGTGTGTTGTCGCCAATTGATAACCACCTTCAACGGCATAAATATGTTCGTTGTGTAGATTTTTTTGTGGTGTTAGTCCCGAACCGTCGGTAAAAACGGCTTTAAACAAAGGTTGTTTACTAAAATATCCGGTATTGGCATATACATAATTCCGGTTGTTGATTTGGTATCCCACCCCGGTTTTTATATTGCCACCGGGTAAGTCAACCCATTGAGAAACTTGATTTCCGGGAGGAAAGTTAAAATAATCTGTTTTTTGAAAAGATTGCAAAGACCAACTGCCTTGCATAAAAACTTGCCATTTTTGGTATTGGTATTTTGCCTGCACAAAAATTCCCAACCAACGAACTTTAGACCGGTCATAAAAAATAATCTTTTTCAAATCATCTATTGATTTTAAAGCATTCCAATCATAGGTAGCCGGGACAAACTTTTCGGGTGTAATAAGACGGTTAGGGTGGTTGACATCAAAAAAATCAAAATACGCATCTGCCCCCAATACATCATTGACGGTTAAGGTGTTTTTACCTGAGGTAGTTCGCAAATCTAAGCCGGCATTGAAGGTTAGATATTGACCGGATTGATAAGACAAATTGAAAATACTACCATACCAAGCATGGTTATTTATAAAAGCATAACGGGTAAGTCCGTTACTGATATCATTGACATAAAGTCCCCCGGCATTGGCTTGTCTTTGCATACCAAAATCCGGCACTAAGCCGCCACTGTTCCAAGTATAAATATCGTCAAAACGTATTTGACCTTGTGTATTGGTAAAAATAGAATCTCCGGGGTAATGATAATTGATAGCGCCTACCGGTCCGGTGCCGCCACCGCGTCCCCAAGCTGCATATAAAACACTGCTGAGTTGCAGGTCGTCAGTCAATTGCCAATTCCAATTAAGTGAAGCAAGCGGTTTATGAAAAAAATTCCGGCTCCATGTATAAGGTTTTCCTTGTAGTATACCCCATTCGCTGTTATATTTAATATTGGGGGTATTGTCGCTGCCATATTGCAGATAATCTTTGAGTGTTGGTGCTATATTGCGTTGGTTATGCCATTGAGGAGCGCCTATCAAATTAAACATAAAACGGTGTCTATCATTGGGCTGATACATCGCATTGATATAGTAATCATAACCCGAAAATTGGGTCATGTCCACATAGCCGTCGCCATGAAAATGTCCAAAACGTATAGCCATAGACAGACCGTTTGGTAATAAACCTGTATGATAAGCCAAAGCTTCTTTATACATACCGCTGCTTACATACTGATAAGAAACACTGCTGCCTACCGCTTTACGAGCTGCAGCAGTAAGTATGTTGATAGTTCCCCCCACAGAAGGTATGGCCAATTTGGAAGCGCCCAAACCCGCTTGCACTTGTATATCCGAAGCTATTTCGGGCAAATGAATCCAGTTACTCCAATAGACCCAACCCGTTTCCATATCATTAACCGGGACACCATTAATTAATACCGCAATATTGCGTTGGCTAAAGCCCCTAAGTGTTATTTGGCTATCGCCCACACCACCGCCACCTTTGGTGGTATAAACCCCGGGCAAAGTATTGAGATATTCCGGCAAATCTTTGCCGCCACCCAATAGTTTGATTTCAGAAACCTTAATATTATCGATTGGCACCGGAGATTGCTTATCTGCAACCCAACCGGTAGTGCCGGACAACATAATGGGAGATAACCGTTCGGTAATTATTTTGGGTGTGTTAAGACTATCTTTTAAATGTGTATTTTGTTTTTGACTTATCCCTTTAAAACCAGTAGCTAAAATAAGTAATAAGGCTATTCTTTTCATTAAGAATGTAAATAATTTGTTGTCACAAAATTAAAAAAATGCACTTCCAACAAGCTATATTCTTTGTTAAATTATCTATAACAAAAACATAAAAAAAGCCCCGCATAAGCGGAGCTTTTAAATAAAAACCGTTAAGGTTTTAAAAAGTGTTTAGAATTTAAGTTTTACACT
>JAMOMQ010000010.1 GCA_027066995.1 Flavobacteriales bacterium | reverse complement strand
AAAACATTTTGAAAGGCGTATCAAATTTGTAATGATACCATTGCGAGCTGTGAAATATCAATACGGCAAAGGCTGCTATAAAGCGCATAACATTGAGGCCTTCAAAGTATATTTTTTTCTGCATTTTAGTCTAGATTTCTAAATTGTCAAAAATACAGTTTTTTCAATTTAGTTTCTTTATTTTGAAAATGATTTATCCAAAACTTGATTGTTCCTCTAAATTTTATTCTTATTGATTTATGAAAATCTCAATATAACTTTTTTGCTTTAATTGTTGTTGAAGTAGTTTATTGATTATGTATGTTTTTTTATGTGAATTGGTGTAACTGCTTTAATTTCGATTAATTTGTTTTTTTTAAAAAAGAAGGGTTACATTTTGATATGCGCTAATATATGTTGTGCTAAAGTGTAGGCAATTAATATGAATGTTTTATATTTTTTCGGTTTTAATTATTAATGATTGTAAAAAATATTTAATACTTGTTAAATAAAAACCGATGCTGTCTTTTAAAAGCATTTGTTTAAAAAATTGCCCAAATAGAAAATAATTAGTTTTTTAATTAACTTATTATTTCCTTAAGTTTAGAGTAGAGATGACAGAAAAATTGCGATTATAAGACAGCATCGGTTTACTTAAGAATGTTGATTTTTTTTAATGTATGGTTAATCACAGGTAATAATAGGTGCATGTAAATCACGGTCTTTATAAATAGCTGTAAAATGGACACGGTGCGCTTCGGGGCAAACATTGTTTGTAAATTGGCTTTGAGTCATATTGTCACTATATTCAGTAGCAAATACTGCCTTGTTGTGTCTTATATATATACTTGAATCATCCAATTCGGCATCGTTTTGTGAGGCTTCATAAAAGACATCTTCTAATAATGCCCAATCAAAGTATTCTTCAAGTCTGTTAGAGAGTTCGGCAGCATTTTTTTGTCCGATAGACAAGCCTAAACCATGTGCTTCTTCGGAAAGCATTTGACAATATTCAATTACATCTTGTGTTGAAATGCTAAAGCCTAATTGGCTTCTGGTATAGGTATAAAGATCAATATTATCAGCTTCAATCGCATCATATCCCATTTCTTTAGCTTTTCTAAAACGCTCATGCATAATGGGACGTAAAACATCTATTTGTCTGATGTCTAAAAACTTTTCACCATCCCAATCGTCCATATTATTTCCTTTTACCGAATTAGGGAAATCGCCGGCATCGTCACGCCAATCTTCCCATGTTCCTACTGAGATATACGCGATGGCTTTTTTTCCGGCATTGTGCAATTGTCTAACATAGCCGGCATCTGGGGTTCTTCCGTTGTCATATTCCGTAAATGGATCGATATCCACAGCAGTAGCATCAATTGAACTAACGGATGGTAAATTGCCACTTAATATCCAATCAAAACTGGTTCCTACTGCAGGGGTATAAACATTTGCATTATTATTTCTAAGTTTAACAACAACAACCAGATAATCTATATCACATACATCCCGATTGTTATTCGAATATAATTTTATTTGGATTTTGTTATTGCTTGATTTGATATATTTATTAGAATTCTTGGTCCATGATTTATAACTCCAACGCCAGTCAGAGGCGAAAGAATTATTGCCCAAATAATCCCAATGGTTTGAATCATAATTTTTAATACGCCAAGTCCATTTTTGCACATTACTTTTTTCACCTTTGTAATTGGTTTTTACAGTTATGCTTGCAATATCACTTTTATTGACCCCCTCGGGCAGGTAATAGGTAAGGTATCCTCTAAACTTTCGATTTCCGGGAACCAACTCGATATATTTGTTCCAATTGTCGTTTGTCCCTGATTGATCCTTGCGATTTATCTTATGCAAAGGAGCTTCTTCCCAGTATCCTTCTCCGGTTGAAAAATGATGAGCTGTCAAAGTATAGCTTTGTTGTGAGGTTCTTGCCTTATTATCTTCTTGTATAACATTATTTTGTTGTTCAAGAACTATTTCTTCTCTATGACAACTTAAAATTGCCAAAAAGCCAATAAAGGTAAATGTAATTCTTAGTGTTTTCATGTTATTTTAATTTTTGATTATTTTGGTTTGATAAATTTTATTTTGATTTTTTTTCAAAATTGAAAGAAAATAGATGCCTTTTTGAAGCTGTTTTATATATATATGATTTGTGTGAAACAGATTACCCATAAGTATAATTTGTCCGCTTAGATTACTGATCTCAAAAGAATATTTTTTATTATCAAAAGTTTGGATGTTTACATAGTCACTGGCGGGATTGGGATAGATATTTAGACTTATTTTCTCGGTATAAATAGCATTGGGAGAATAATATTCGTCTATCCCGCAATCAATCCGATTGTTAAAAATTCTGGGTTGACCGTCTAAATCAACTTCAGCATTAGATATTATATAGTTTGGATTACCATTGTCAATAGCAGGTGAGTTTATGGAAATGTGAAAATTGGCTGAAGCAGTATCCGAAAACATCGGATTGCCAAAAGTATTATGTGCGCCTTGTCCACTTGCATTATAGTAGGCTGTCAAGGTATTATAACTGCCGTTTTCTGTTTCAATTGTAATATGCTGATTATTGGCATCATGATAAATCAAATTATAGTCAAAATCGAAATTTGTTTGGCTACGGGCGGCTTCAAGTAATACATTTTGATTGGAAACATAAAAGATATTGTTTTGCATACTACAATTTGTCAATTTTGATAATAATATTTCGCCGTTGTAATTGTTACCGGTATCATTTTTGAAAAAAGTATTGCCTGATATTTTGGTATTTGTAACATTGCCGGTGGTATTTTCATCATAACCACCAATGGCAATTCCGGCATCACTGTTTAGGTAGAATAAATTATTTCGTAAAATAATATTTGAAGTTGTGCCGTTTTCTTCACAACCTATTTCGGCACCATAACCGTTGTGATGGCTGATATTATTTTCAATTAGAATATCTCTGCCACCGTCAATATAGATGCCTGCCGACGTACTATAATCAGCATCGCAATTGTAAATTATATTATTTTTGATAATACCGTATCGCCCTTGATCAAGATTTGCAGTAGGACAAACCCCATAATGACCTGTAACATCAATGCCAATATTAGTGTTATCATGTATCAAATTATTCTCAATAACGAAATGACTAAAATTACCTCCACCAGTGATACACTCGCTATATCCGGTCTGGTTATCAAACACTTCATTACCACGAATAATAATATTATGGATAGAATCTTGTGGTTGATCTGCCCAAATATTTAAGGGAACTGCATTTTTACCGGGTGTTACTGTGGCGTTAGGTCTTGATGAAAAACGAATATTACTGATTTTGTTATTGACAAACTCTATATGATGGGCCGCATTATTAAGTTCAAATCCTACTGCATAATTCTTGATATTGTTAGTAAGGTGTAAACCTTCTATGTGTAAATAGGCTTGGTCTGTTTGTATAATAGGGATGCTGTTGTTAAAATTACCGGCATCTAAAATAACTTCATCGTTTAAATAATTTCTGATGGTGATGTAAGCATTTGCGGTGCCCGAAACGCTTATTTGTATTTTTTCGGGATATGTACCACTTTTAATATTTAAAGTATCTCCCGGATGTAATTGGTTAACAGCATATTGTATGGTTTCCCAAGGTGAAGAAATACTCCCGTTATTAGAATTGTTACCATTGCCCGAAACATAATAATTGGTTTGGCCTAATAAATTTGTAACATTAAGTACTATTATTAAAAGAAAGAAATTTTTTTTCATGTGAGATTAATTATTTGATAATTATTTTTGTTGTTTCACCTTGAATATCATGTGCTTTTACATTAATTGATAATGTATGATTGTGTTGATTATAATTATGGTTAATTAATTGAACATTTTTATTCTTAATTTCAATTGATTTGGCTTTCTTTATACCTTTAAGAATTATTTGTTGCGTGCCATAAACTTTTAATGTTAAATCAATTTCATTTGGTTTATAAGCAAAATCATATACATTAAAAGTGCCGTTATGATAGAGCATAACAGGCATTTCGTGTTTTGAGATTTGATAAACGAGTTGATATTTTTGACTCTGAAGGATAGGAAGGTATAAAAAACCATAGCCGTTTTCTTCAAAATAAACATTGATTGGTTGGTTATTCAACTTTGCCATAGTTACATGTCTATTTTTGTCTAATTTGATTTTTAAGACAAGATTTCCCAAGAGCTTATTTTGATATACTGTTTTGGGCATTTGTGTATTGTCAATGTTAACAATACCCGGTTTTGGTTCTGTAATTTTAGTATATTTTTTGTAAAGCCATTGGGCATAAAACTGTTCGGTGTTTTTGGCAATATATCTATCGGGTGTTTTTTGCACCATTTTATAATATTTGATGAATTTTTGAGTGGTTTTACTTTGTAAAAAATTGTCTTGTGCCAACCAATTGCTCCAATGTGTTTCAATAATGTCAGATTCTTGTTTTTCAATGGGAACCGTAGGCAAGGCATCCAGTTGATACCAATCATTGCCGTAATTGATACGATTTATAACAATAACACCATGATCAAAATCACCCCCGTTGGGACCGTTGGGTGGATTCAATTCTTTAATCTCATTAAATAATGTATTCACATATTTTACTCCTATATCGGACATAAGTTTTCCGGTGCTGTATGTTCCTTTCGGATTCCAATAATATCCATAGGCGGTAGGTACAAAACTTTCGGGGAATGAATGTCCGTTTTCATGGGATAATCCGTATTGTTTCATAATGTCTTTAAAACATTGCAAATGTTCTTTCATTATAGTTTCATCCCAAGGGTGATTCTCTTCAATGCAATACCATTCAGCACGTTTTTTTTGACCGTTTATCCAAAACTCATGTCCTACGCCATGTAAGCCGAATTCCATATAAGCGGCATTTTCTTTGACAAAGTTCATAATTTCAATTTGTTCCTCATTTATATTTTGACTGTTGTCCCATTGAGCGCCTTTCCAAGTAGTTGTAGGATGATATTTGAGTATATTGAGCCTGTCCATTTCAGACAATACAAACAGGCATTGAATACGTACGCCTACCGATTTTCCTACATTGACAATTGCTTTATAATCTTTAAGGTGCATTTGCCTGTTAATGCCTATCCGGTAAGGTCCTTGTCCGTTTAAATCGCCGGTGTTATTACCAATGTTCCAACCCAAATCATCAATTGCAAAGGCAAAAGGACGCGGAAATATTATTTTGTTTTGAGCTTGGGTTTCCCAAAACAATAAAATAAATACTATCAGTATAAGATGACGAGATAGCCTATTCATACGTACTATTTTTTGGGTTTAACTTCCAATAATAAAAATTGTTTGAAAGATACCTTAAGTTTTGGATTGCTGACTTTTATATCCGGATAATTTTGATTGTTAAAATAGTCATAAACTTGATATTCAATATTGTCTTTTAAACCACGCAAGGTGATTTTTCCATTAAAATTATCAGCATAAAATGCATAGTACAAGGTGTCATTTTTACGAATTACATGCGTTTCGGGGCGGTCAAAACCAATGTCGTATAAATTACCGAGATACGTTCCTTTGGATAACATTTTTTGTTGATATAAATCTAACCATTTTTTCATTCTTTGTTCCTTCTCGGAAGTTAATACGAAGCTTTCTTTGACAGTTGGATTATCTTTAGGCCAAGTAAATTTACTTCCTAAAACGGCTCCAACTCCGAAGGATGATGCAAAATCATTGGCATTGTCACTGAGTTCGACATGATCACCATAGTAAGCAGTCTGAGGAATAAGTGCTTTATATACTTTTCCTTTGGTGCGAATTTGCCAACTGCTTTCGGGGTCGGAACTAACAGCTTGATTGATACTGGTCATATTGTAAAACGACATACAGTCACCACATGGACAATTTTCAATAACGGCATTTGGTTTTTTCTTTCGAACATTGTCATAAATCATTTTGAAAAAATTAGGCAAATCTCTAACGGCTTGTTCAGGATCTTTGATATCGCGATTGTAATCCGGAGGAATGGCATTTAGATGTTGTCCGTCCATTTTAAAACCGTCGAATCCCCATTGGTCTATAAATAAATCGATGGCTTCTTTGGTTTCTTTAATTGTTTGCGGATGTGAAGGTGACATATAAAAAGCATCCCACCAAGTAATATATTGTGGTGATTCATTGGCATTGCGTAGTAACACTTCGGGATGTTCTTTCAATTTAGGAGAGAGCATGTCAATAGCTAAGGGAGTCCACCATATTTTGGCTTTTAGTCCGTAACTGTGAATTTTATCTACTAGTTCCTTCATTTGTTGATCACCCTTAGGAAAAGTTTTTTGATTGACATGCCAATTACCTTCTTCTATTTGATAGCCATCATCAATAACCACCCATTTAAAACCTAATTCCTTAACTTTTGGAAGCGTATTAATGATTTCGTCTATGGTAAAATTGCGTTCGTATCCCCAGGCACACCAAATAGGTTCAAATGCACTTTCTTCTGTTGGGGCAAATTGCAATCCTTTTTCTTTCATATATTTCGAAAAATCTTGCAATGGTTTAAAGCAATCACCATGGTAAACATCTATAAAAGTTTCTAATAAATCAATTTTTTGATTGGGCGCAAGTAATTCTGTATCTAATAATTTTTTATTGATACTTAATTCGGCTTTGTTATTGTTTTTAGCATATTTGATAGGAAGTGAGACTAACTCGGGTGTAAGAGAAGTGTGTCCAACGGCTACGCCAAAATCTTTTCGCCATAGGGCTGAAACAGGTATTCCACCTCCGTAGTCACTATTGTTCATTCCGAGATAATTTTCTTTATAAAAACCTTTTTTCACAGGTAATATCCAATCACTTCTATCTTCGGACGATGAACCGTTAAACGACCAAAATAAACTATCTTTTGGTTGCGGAATTTTTACCGATAAGGCATTCCATCCGGTTATGAGAATAGTGTCGTTGGAAATATTTTTAAACTCCTGATTTACAATAATAAGTTTCGGTTTGTTTTGATAAATTTTTAAACGTATTTGTTTTGCTATTTGTTGTTGAACATCCTTTGCTTTTATTTTGATTTCGGTATATTTTCCAATACTGTCATGTTTTAAATTTTTTGATATGGAGACCCATTTGAAATTTTTTATATGTTGATTTTCAGTAATTAACACTCCGGTTTGAAATGGTATTTTTTTATGCTTATAATTCAGATTGAAGTGCAATTGTTTATCAACACTTATTTTTAGGTCTTTGTTTTGAAAAACGATTTGCGCTTCAATTTGATTGTTTTGCTTGCAAGCTGCAATAAGCAGGCTGAAAATGGATAATATGAAAATTGTTTTTTTTACCATCATTCGTTTGCCAATAATATGGTTGAAAAAATAGCCAATACCATACCTGCTATAATCATCGGGTGAGGTATAAAACTGTATAATACTAATGATAATATAATGGTTATCACCGGGGCAGCAGCATTGGTAACTGGGCTGACAATAATGGCTTTTCCGTAGCGGAAAGCAAAAACAATAGTCAGAGCCCCAATAGAATTGAGTAGCTGAATACCAAATGCTAAGTAAGGTCCTTTTAATCCCATATTTATAGGTTTTGAAAAATCAGTCATATAAAGCACAACAGGTATTAGTAAAAGACCGGATATAGTCATATAAGCGAAAATACTCTCGGCTTTCATAATATTATTAGCTTTTTTCATAAAAAATGCTTGTAAGCCCCAAGCAGCAAAAACAAGTAGAGCATACCAAAGCCATAAGTATCCTTTAATACTGCTGTGTTCGTCTTGATAGGAGAGTAGTGGAATGGCTAAGATAGCCAAAATTATACCTATCCAAGCTCTTTTGGAGGCAGATTCGCCTAAGAGTAATAATGAGAGCAAAATGGTAACGACCGGCGATAAAGAAATAATGGGAAAAATAAGATATGCCGGACCGTTTTTAATTGCGCCCGTAAATAGAATTAATTGGCCACCGGCGCCTAATAAACCAATTAACATCCCGTACACTATGGCTTTTTGATTATGTTCAATTTTCCAATTGACTTTTTTTAAAGTAAAAAAAGCGGGTACCAGCATGGTAACTGCCCAAACTGCAAAAATAAGTGTGCCCGGAAAACCGTTTTTTTCGGGAATTTCGGTAAAGGCCCCCCAAACGCCCCAAAGTAAAACGGTTGTTAAAGCATAGATGAGCCATTTATGATTTTTGTGTTCCATAGTGTACGGGGTATTAATTTTATTTTTATTGCATGTTAATAATTAAACCGTCTGCCAGCGGGGTGGTTGAGGTTGCATTGTCAGGCATCTTACCGGGAATCCAACCATTTTCATCCCAATCCGGATTACTGGTCCAAGCAGCAATTTTAATTTGATCTTTTCCTACTAAGCCTGGAATATTTGTTCTGGAAATAGCAAATTCTATTTCTATGATACTTCCGTTTACCAAATAGGTTCCGTCAATTTGTGCTCCGGAAGTATTGTTTTCATCATAAATCCATTGGGTATCCCAGTCGGTTCCTGAAGGATCGTATGTGGCAAAATCCATAAAATAATCTTCATTTCCTACTCTATCTGCAGAAAAACCATTTTCTATTAAAATTTCACCACCGCCAAATAAAGGCCAGATATTGTAAGCAAAACCGGTAGGGGGTGTAGCATCCGGGTCGATATCAATAAGCATATCGAATATTTGATAGTCCGTAGGCGATGGGGTGTCAACCTTTAAATACATATATATATAATCACTGTCATAGTCATATTTAAACTCTTGGACTATACCACTTTCGTGTTCAGGGTTTGGAGTATAAGCCGGTGCAATATTAGCCCAGTCTGCAAACGAATTATCATTTAAGTCAATATCAGAACTTTTATCTACTTTTAGTTTTGTCCAAATACTTTTTTCATTTCCATCAGAAGTAGTTACCGTTAAGGTTACATAATATTCTCCTTTATGTGCATAGTCGTGGCTAGGATTTTCGTCAGTAGCAGTACTGCCATCTCCAAAATCCCATAAATAAGTTCCCGAAATGGTTGATTCATTGGTAAAATCAACATGATAATTGTCTGTTTCGTATGAAAACAACACATCCGTGTTAGCGATGGATTCTATATCTTCTTTTTTTTCGCAACTAAATAAGATTGCTAAGAAAAGACTGATACTTAATGTTTTAATTATGATATTTTTCATTTTACTAAAATTTTTTTATTGATTTTGTTCACAAAGTGAATTAGTTAAAATTTCATCAATCGGAATATAATATAATACTCTTGGGGAATCATAGTTTATATCCAAATTGTCATAACCACTGGTTGGTGGATTATCAAGATCAATGTCGCCAATATTAAGGCCGGGAATATGATAGCCCCAATAATGACGCACAATATTTTGATGATTTCTTAATAGGTCAAATAAGCGGTGTCCCTCAAAGGCAAGTTCCAACCGGCGTTCTCTAAGTACTACATCTACAATGGTTTCGCCTGCTGGCACAGCTGTGATTAATTCGTTGGCAAGTCCCCGGTTTTCACGTATATGATTGATGTCACTTAAAGCGCCTGCTTCATCATTTAGTTGTGCTTTGGCTTCAGCTCTGTTTAGATATACTTCAGCCAACCTTAGCATAACCGGTGAACTTAGATTGGGATCGCCGTCTTGGTAACTAAATTTTTTAATATAATATATTTCCAAACCATTTTTTAGTTCAACATCACCACTGGCATCTAATTTTGGCTCAATCAATGATTTTCTTACGTCATTATTGCTTAATAAGTCCATATAATCGTAAGTGGCAAATTCTTCGCCCCAGCCCGAATTACCGTCACTGTATATCATTGAGGCAATAGAGCCAAATTTACCTTTATTATCAGCGGGTGTAAAGGCAATAGCCCAGATTGTTTCGTTACTGCCTAAGGTGTTGGTATAGTAATTGGGAAAATTAGCTGATGTTTCCAAATTGAAAATTCCGGAATTGATAACTCTATCGGCATATTCTATAACTTTATTGTAATTGTTCATATAAAGATAAACTCTTGAAAGTAATGCCCAAGCAGCTTCTTTTGATGCATATTCTTTTCCTCGCGATGTATTCATCAGATTGGCTGCCGTAGTCAGGTCTTCAATAACTTGACTGTAAGTTTCTGCAACACTGGATCTTGATTTTTCTTTGGGTTCGGATGTTGAGAGTCTTAATACAACACCCAAATTGGCGTTAGGGTCACCAATATTGTATTGGTAAGCATAAAATTTAACCAAACTAAATGTTACAAAACCTCTTAAAAAATAGTTTTCTCCTAAAAATTGTTTTTCGTTATCGTTTAAATTGGATTTATTTTCTAAATAGTTGATAACGGTATTGGCACCACTTATAATTTTATAAGAAGCATACCAAAAATAACGTGCATTTGCCTGGCTGGGTGAATGTGTATAAGTAAAACTATAGTATAGAGGGTCTTCTGTAACTTGTCCACAAACAATATCATCAGCGGCAAAATCAGACATTTGAAAATATTGACGTAAATAGCTGTTATTATCATCAAGTACACCATTGAATTCTATTCCGTCTTTAAACAAAGAATAATTGCCATTAGTGATAATTTCCAGACCATTGGGTGTATTTAACAACTCTTCAGTTGTTAGACTGTCACTTGGTGGATAATCGAGTTTGGCACAAGAGATGGTCAAACCGATTAAAAGTAATAATAGAATATATTGTTTCATAATAAAATAGTTTTAAAATTTGACATTTAAGTTCAACAAAAATTGTTTGTTATTGGGATATTTAAAGTCGGAAACTCCCGGCATTGCCCAATCATTTCTGTTAATATTGGTTTCAGGATCTTGTCCCCAATAATTTGTGAAGGTAAATAAATTATTAGCTGTTATACCAAGGCTAAGTGCTTTGAGATGTAATTTTGCAGCGACATTTTTATTAAAATCATATTTTAAGCTAAGTGTTCTTATTTTTAAGAAGTTTCCCTTTTCCAAATATCTTGACGAAGGTTCTTTAGATAAAGCATTGTTTTGCATACTGGGATGCGTAGCATTATCACCGGGCTTTTCCCATCTTGATGACCCTGGTGCCGGTAACATATTGTTGTAATAAGGTTCGTGCCCGTCATTATCCATAAAAGTACGTGTAAAATTATAAATGTCATTGCCATACTGATACGATAAGTTAGCATAAAATGTAAAATTGTAAATTTGTAAATTAGAAGTAAAACCACCGGTAAAATCGGCTAGGGCATGTCCTACCTTTTGATAAGTAGCTTCGCTATAGTCCGAAGTTGCAGTGCGGGCAATAACCTTGCCTTGATTATCATAAGTTACTTTTTCCCATTGTGGTGCACCTGTATCACTGTTTACTCCAAGCCATTTGGGTAGATAGAAAGTGTAAAGTTCGGCACCGTCTTCATAAATTTGTGATATACCATTTATGGTCATTTGGAACGAGTCGCCAATGTTAGACAATGTATTTGTATTTTTAGACAAGTTAAAACTGGTTGTCCATTTTATATTTTTTTTGTTGATATTTTTGGTAGATAAACTGATTTCGATACCGTTGTTTAAGATTTCTCCACGATTTTCATATCTGTATTCAAAACCTTGTGATAATGGTTGTGGAATTCTTAGAATCAAATCTTTGGTGGTATTTTGGTATATGTCAAAACTAAAATCCACTATTTTTGAGATACCTAAATCAATACCAAAATTTAATTGTTGTTTTTTCTCCCAAGTCAGGTTCAAATTTTCAAGTTGATATGGTATTGCGGCAGAATTGCCATTGTAGTGAGAATCAATATTAAACAATCCCAAATATTGATGTTCTCCTATGTTAGGATCTCCGGTAATACCAAAACTAACTCTAAGTCTTAATAAATCTAACCATTTTTTATCTAAAAAAGTTTCTTTATTCACGAGCCAAGAAACAGATATGCCGGGAAAATGTGCAACCCGATTATTTTTTGGAAAGTTGGAAGCAGCATCAATTCTATATGAAGCGGTTAAGAAATATTTGTTTTTATAATTATAATTGATTTGAGAGAGCATTGATTCCATTGCACCTGTTCCGTCAGAACCACCTACTTTAGAAACCGTTGAAATGGCAGACGGTACCTCAAGTCCTACCGGCAATCCTGTTCCTTCTATAAAGGATGTTTCCCAATAATTTTTTGAGTATTCGTATCCGATAAGTCCTGTTAAATTATGGTCACCAAACGATTTTTTTAGGTCAAAAATATTGGTTGTTATACCTTCATAACCCAAATTCTTTTCATCATTTAAATAACCTTTATCATGATAAGTTCCGGCAGCCAATGCCGAAACAAAATTATGACCTTTGTCTGTATACATACTTAACCGGTTGGTGGTTCTAAAAGTCAGCCAGTTATTAATTTTAAAGTTAATACTCATGTCGTAAGAAGCGCCAAATCCGTTATAATTGTGGGTTGAATTTTCTACATTATGAAATGGATTGATATGGTCTCGTGAAATCCAATTAGATGTGTTTCCGTCTATATATTTCGGGTTACCGTTTGCATCAAAGGGATTGTCCCACGGCACTCCTAAGTATGAATAAAGCATGTCCATATAATCGTAAGAGTTGCCGTTACTTGTATTGATGCTTACATTGTTTTTCATTTGTATGCGGTCGTTGAATTTATAAACGGTATTGGTTCTAAAACTTATCGCTTGGTAATTAGTGTTCATAAAGGTTCCTTTATCATTGTTATACGAACCGCTTATGTAGTAAGACAATTTATTATTGCCACCTTTGGCGGATAAATAATATTTTTGAAAATATGCCGGTTTAAAAGCATTGCCGACCCAATCAAAGTTTTTATTGCTGAGTTCTCGAGGATAATCATTAAAGAAACGGATTTTGTCTATTTGGTGATTGTTAGGATCTCTGTATAGTTCCGCACTCCAATTATAAAATTCTGTCCCGTTCATCATAGTAACATTACCGTGATCGGCAAATTTTAATCCGGTATCCGATTTAAACTCAAAAATGGTTTTGCCAACTTTACCCGATTTGGTTTGAATAATAATAACTCCGTTATTAGCTCTTGAACCATACATAGCTGTTGTGCCGGCGTCTTTTAACACAGTTACCGAAGCAATATCATTGGGATCAAAAGAACCACCGATGATGCCATCAACAACATATAGAGGTTCGGCATCTTCACTGCTGATACTGGAAATTCCCCTAATTCGCACTTGTGACGCGGCACCGGGTTCTCCTGTGCTTTGAATGACTTGCACTCCGGCAACTTTGCCTTGTAATAGACTTCCGACATCATTGGAAGGTATGTCGAGTAATTCTTTACTCTTTAAATTTACAACCGCACTTGAGAGTTCCGATCTCTTTTTGCTGGAATAACCTACCAATACAATTTGATCCATTTTTTCAGATGCCGGTATCATTTTAATTTTAATAACTTTTGGTATAATATCTATTTTAACTTTTTGAGTTTTATATCCTAAAAAGCTAAATTCAAGGACATCATTTACTTGTACGTTTGCAATATTAAATTTTCCGTCAAAATCAGTGGTAGTGCCTTTGTTTGTGTTGGATATTATAATATTTACACCCGGAATAGGTTCATTGTTTTCATCGACAACTACACCTTTAACCTGTGCAAAAGTAGTTGTGATAAAGCTTATAAAAATAAGCATGAGATAATTTTTCATTTTATTTTTCATAACATACTGATTTATATTAATAATTTTATTTTTTTATGGTCATAATTTTTTTTACTATCAAATCAGTTACAGCTTTTGTTGCCTTAGGAAATGTTTTGCGTAAATCAATTTCCTGAGATTTGTTAAGTTCTTCTTTTAATGTTTGCGTAAAAACATTTTTAATTTCGGTGGCTACATTTATTTTGCAGATTCCATTTTCAACAGATTTCTTTAAATCAATATCGGAAATACCAGAGCCTCCATGAAGCACTAACGGAATTTTGACAGCCTTTTTTATTGCAGCCAGTCGTTCAAAATCTAACTTGGGTTTTTCTTTGTAAAATCCATGTGCTGTTCCAATGGCAACTGCCAATGTGTTGACATTTGTTTCTTGTACAAACCGAATGGCACTATCAACTTCAGTATAACCGGTTATATCTTTATCTTGCCCTAATTTAGCGATGTAACCCAATTCAGCTTCTACATTGGCACCAAATTTTTTGGCGTAGTCAACAACTTCTTTTGTGTTTTTGATATTTTCTTCCAAGGGCAATTCACTACCGTCATACATAACGGAATCAAAACCTATGTCCAGACATTTTTTAGCTAAATCGACACTACCACCATGGTCTAAATGTATCCATGCTTCAACACCAAATGTTTTAATGGCAGTTTGTGCCATATTAAAGGAATTTTCCAAACCCATATATTCAATGGAACTTTGTGTCAGTTGTAATATGATTGGGCTTTTTGTTTGTTTGGCAGCCAATAAGACACCTTTAAGGGTTTCAAAGTTGTAAAAATTAGTTGCCAAAATAGCACTTCTTTCATTGTTAATGATTCTAAATTTTTGAACCATAGTGTATTTATCTTTCATTTAATATTTTCTTTTTTAGGGTTTCAACTTTTTCTTTGTTTTTAAAAGCTCCGGTTCCACCTTTTCCTTGAGTATTTATTGCTCCTGATAAAGTGCCTTCCATCATACAGGTTTTTAAATCGCTTCCTATAATAAATTCTTTTAAAAATCCGGCATTGTAACTATCACCAGCGCCTATGGCATCTATGATGGTGTCCATTACAAATGCCGGTTGATGTATTTCAAAATTTTTTGAAAACAAATAAGATCCGTTAGTCGAATCTTTTACTACAACAATATTCGAATAGTCTTTAATTTTTTGATAACCTTCATAGATGGTTTGAGTTTGCGTTATTTCTAAAAACTCTTCTTTATTGGGAAGGAAAACATCAACAAAAGGTAGTATTTCTTTAAAATTGACATTCCACTTTTCAAATGGATCCCATTGTGTGTCTAATGAAGTTGTCAATCCCAATTTTTTGGCTCTATGATATAACTTTGCCACATCGTTTAATAATGCTTCTTGCATAAATATTGAACTGATATGCAGGTGTTTAGCTTGTGTTAACACCTTATCGGTAATATCCTTTTCGAACAGCTCAGACATTGCGCCGGGGTAGGTTACCATGGCACGTTCGTTGCCATAACTTAGCGCAATGGTAGCTCCTGTTTTACTATTTTCAGAGATAATAATATGTTCGGTGCTTACATTGGATTTTTGTAAGGTTTGAAGCACAATTTTAGAAAAGACATCTTTTCCTATTTTTCCTAAAAAAGCAACTTTAGCTCCCCAGATACTCAGATTGTTAGCTAAAATGGCAGAACTGCTGCCTAAGGTCAAAACCATATCTTTAGCAAATATTTCTTTACCTAAAGAAATATTTTTTTTAATATCGTATAAAATCAGGTCAACATTGAGTTCGCCTACCACTAATACATCATATTTTTTATTGGGTTTCATTTAATTATAATTTATCATTTAAATTAACTAAGTTAAAGCTATAAAAATATTTATCCATAGCTTGTTCTATTTTGGATAAAACAATGTGTTCAGCATCAATATTTTGATTGTTCAAGTTATCATATAAAAGTTTACGAGCAGCAATTACTTCAGCATTTTCCCAAATATACCGGCAACCGGTTTTAATTAACCATTCTTGTCGTTCCGGGGAATTGGCATAAAAATCATTTGGATTTTCACTAGCGTTCAACCATTTTTGCCATCTGTTAGATGCTATAACATTTGCCCATAAAACTTTTTTTATATGGGATTTTTTGACTATTAATCCCTTATTATAGAATGTTTCTTCTAAATCAGCTAATTCCATCAAAGCTTCATATTCCTTTTCGGTAAATTCGGGTCCCACATTAGCACCACCCATTCCGGATAAAGGATAATCAGCAGGATTATCAACATTATCTGAATAATGTCCTTTGATAACACTACCATAATTGCGACAAATTGCCGTTACTTCCTTGGCTACCTTTTTGTCAAATAATGTGGTGTGCAAATCGGTGCCAACTTTGGCGACAACCAAACTCGGAAAAATATCTTTTAATCCGTTTTCTGCCAGTCCTTTTTTTAGTAATTTTAAAAATCGTTCAAAGACTTGATAATTTGCAAGTCCGCCGTGTACCTCTTCAGTACCTACTTCATAGGCAATCGGGGGGTAATTATTTTCCGTTCTAAATTTTTCGGCTGCCACAATCAATTCAATAGTTCTTTCGGCAACTACATCTATATCAATGACTTCGTCTTTACCAAGTCTGATATCAATGGTCGGGTCTACGTGTAATAAATCATATCCGGCAATGATAGAAGCTTCAAATGATTTTTTGACACTTTCCATTGCTTCATCGTAACTTAAATTATCTTTGCGGTGTTTGTCCTTTAACCAAGGACCGCCGTGGTCAACAGCTATCATGACAGGCCCGTTATAATTAATTTTTTTAGCTTCTTGACGTATGATTTTAACAAACTGTGCTTGTGTCATGCCGGTATAACCGCCATCTAAATCAACTTGGTTGAGGGTTGCTGCAAATTTAATTGGTGCATTGCAACGTTTGGCACTACGTAATGAGGCTTTGATAACTGCAATTGAGTTTGGACAAGCGGCAAAAATGGTTCTTGGTTTATCGCCTTGTTTGTGCAGTTCATCAATACGTTCAAGTATATAGTCAACTAAGGCTTTGTTTTGTTTTAAGATTTTATTTCTTAATGCTTTATTCATTGGTTTATTTTTGATGTTCGTAAATAGTGACGCCTTGTACAACTCTGTGAATTGAGCCTGATATAGAAGGAGAATCGGGATTGTATCCAAGCTCTATTGATTTATATGTGGCTAATAGTTGTGCAACAACTAAACTGCTCAATGTCCAATAGGCTTCATTAATTTGGTTTGAATCGGATTGAATTTGATAGCCTACATCGATACTATTTTTTATATATTTAGGGATGTCTTGGTTGTAAATAGCGATACTTAAACCGGTTCTTTGATTTTGTTTGATAGATTTTATTAAATCAAATTCATACTGTCGCACATAGGGATCGTTGGTAATAAAGTAAACAATTAAAGTTTTATTATTAACCACTGCTTTAGGTCCATGTCTAAACCCTAGAAATGAGTCAAATTTGGAAATAATTGATCCATCGGTTAATTCTTGTAATTTTAGATGTGATTCACGTGCTACACCAATCATGGAACCTGATCCTAAGAATACTGCACGGGAAAAATCATTGGTAGCTATTTTTTGTAATGATTTATCATATAAATATATGAACTCTTTAACAGATTTGGCTGCGGTTTTTATTTTAATCTTTTCGTTGTCTAAATGATGAATACGTCCTAGTAATAGGGCAGTGAGGGCCATTCCGGTTACGCTACTGGTCATAGCTAAGCTTTTGTCATTGGCTTTTTCAGGTAAAATGATTTTATAATTATTGCTGTCATTTTCGATTTGTGCTAAATGCCCTTTGGCATTACAAGTAATAACCAAGCTTTTTAGATTTGAAGAAATCTTTTTGGCCAATTGTATTGCGGCAAAACTTTCAGGACTATCACCGGAACGTGCAAAAGACACCAATAAAATGTTTTTATTTGGATTGATATAATGATAAGGGTGGGTTACAATTTCAGTTGAAGAAATTGCTCTTGCGCTATGGCCGGTATCTTTTTGAAAAATGGGTGCTACAATCTCACCAATAAAATAGGAAGACCCTGCTCCTGTAAAGATTACATCATAGTTGTTATATGGTCTTAAAAAATCTATGATTTCTTGTTTATTTCGATATACAAGTTCCCAGATTTCATTCCATAATTGAGGCTGTTGCAGTATTTCTTTTAATGTAAACATATTATTTTTATGTGAAAATTAATTATCTTTCAAAACCTTTCGTTTTGTCTTACATGACAAATATATAAGAATAAATGAAAGAAAAAAGAAATTTTTGTCATTTTTTTTATTTTTTTATCAATTTCACAAAAATGTATTTTGTAACTTTGTTACTGAAAAATCAATATTAACTATATTATGTCAAAAAAATCTTTACATAGAAGAACCGAAATTTTAAATATGTTAAATGATAAAGGAGAAGTTTCGGTTCAATTTTTAAGTAACTATTTTAAAGTAAGTGAAGTATCGATTAGAAATGATTTATCTTATTTAGAAAAGAAGGGTTTGTTAATAAGAAGTCATGGAGGTGCTATAAAAAATCAACCTATCAGTTTTGATTTGGATTTGAATGAGCGTATAAAAAGACATCAAAAAGAAAAAAATAGAATTGGCTTGCAAGCAGCTAAATTTGTTAAAAACGGTAATACTATTATTATGGATTCTGGTTCTACTACTATAGAAGTTGCAAAGCATTTAAAGGATAAAAAAGATTTAAAGGTTATAACTAATAGTTTGCCTATTGCTTATATTTTGGCTGAAAATGAAGGAATTGAAGTTATTATGCCCGGTGGTGTTTTAAGAGGACAAATGAAGTCGTTAAAGGGTAGTTTGACCGAGAGCAATATTGCCTCGTTTAATTGCGATATTGCATTTATTGGAGTAGACAGTATAGACTCATCCAAAGGACTTTTTACACCGAGTATAGCAGAAGCATCATTGAGTAGAAACATGATGAAAATTGCCCAACAGGTTATTGTTGTTGCAGATTCAAGTAAGTTTTATAAAAAGAGTTTTGTCAAAATTAATGATATTGAAGCAATTGATATATTAGTAACCGACAAAAACATTAAAGAGCATGATATACGCCAATTAGAATCGAATGCTGTTCGGTTGATATTGGTATAACGATTGGTTTAATAACTATTCTTTCTATTGGTCGTTTTATCAAATTAGTGCCTGAAAAAATATAACTATTATTATCGGTAATCTTTACGAACCTGATCCAATTGCCGTTTGATATCACGTTCTTTGAGCAAATGTCGTTTATCGTAGTTTTTACGACCTCGAGCCAGCCCTATTTCCAATTTGGCCCAGCCTTTATCGGTAATAAACATGCGCAGAGGCACTATGGTCATACCGT
>JAMOMQ010000009.1 GCA_027066995.1 Flavobacteriales bacterium | reverse complement strand
AATATGATTATGCAAGGACGTGAATATCTTTTTGAAAATGAATAATAATATGGATTTATCATTAAAAAATAAGGAATGGAAAGAGTTTTTGTTCCCTGAAATATTCGAAATTAAAAAAGGATTTTACAACAAAAAGCCAAAAAGCTCAAAAATGGGTAAAATTCCTTTTTTGGGTGCCACAAAAGACAATAATGGTATTACTGAATTTTATACACTTAATGAAATTGAACAAAGTTCAAAAACAGGAAATGGTAAAAATGAACCTTTGGATAAAAAGATTTTTAAAGGAAATTGTATTGCCGTAACAAATAACGGTTCTGTTGGACACGCATATTACCAAATTACAGATTTTACTTGCAGTCACGACATAAATCCTTTATACTTAAAAGATTACCAACTAAACAAACATATTGCAAAGTTTTTAATTGCATCCATTGAAAAACAAAAAGTTTGCTTTGAATATGCCAGAAAATGGCGACCAATTAGAATGGTTAAATCAAAAATTTTACTTCCTGTAAATTCAAAAGGAAAACCTGATTATGAATTTATGGAAACATATATGCGGAATAAAGAACAAGAAAGGATAAACGCATATATAAATTACATAACAGCACGTATTAAAAAATTAGAAAAAACTAAACCAGTCATACCGTTAAAAGAAAAAAAATGGAAAGAATTTGTTATAAATGAAATTTTTGAACAAATCCAACGTGGAAAACGTTTGAAAAAAAGTGATCATACCCCGGGAAAAATTCCATATGTTTCTTCTACTGCTTTTAATAATGGTATTGATGATTTTATCGGGAATAAAAATAACGTCAGAATTTTTTCTAATTGTATTTCTATTGCAAATAGTGGTAGCGTTGGTGCAAGCTTTTACCATCCTTATAAATTTATTGCTAGCGACCACGTAACAAAATTAGAAAACAAAAGTTTCAACAAACATATTTATCTATTTTTATCAACCATAACAAAAAGATTAGGCGAAAAATATAGCTTTAACAGAGAGATTAGCGACAAAAGAATAAAAAGAGAAAAAATATTGCTACCAATAAATGATGAAAATTTGCCTGATTATGAATATATGGAAAACTATATGAAAAATTTAGAATTAGAAAGATTAAAAAAATACCTAAAATACAAAATGGATAATTAAAAAAAGGTTCTACTGTTATTTTATTGGATAACTTATGATGAACCCTTATATCAAACAAGTTTGTGCACACAGTAAATTGATTACAGTCAAGCCGTGATTAAATATTGTATGCTACTATTACACTTATAGTTGCGAAGCAACAAAATCTGCGTCAATTTGCGTAATTTGATATAAATCTGCGCCAAAAAAATATCCGATACGGCATTACGAGTTTGCCGCGCAACCGGTTTTTTCCGACGTTGATAACGCGGATTTTCACGGTTTTATTTTTTGCGTAGCAAAAAAGATCTGCGCAAATCTGCGTCTAAAAAATATCTGCGACAAAATAATTTAACCCCGAAACATCGGAATTTTGCTCAATCAAGGAGAAAGATACAATAGTAAACGCAACAATAAACGAGTGTTTACAATAATGTGTAAGTAAAAAGAAACGAAATATTAGACTAATTTGTTTGTCGTTTTGGTATTATTTACCAAATTAAGCTTATTTTTGTTTCAAAAATTTAGCAAATTGAAACAAAAAAAGGTATTATTTGTATTTGGCACCCGCCCCGAAGCCATAAAAATGGCTCCCGTAATACATTACTTTAAAACCAAACCCGAAATAGTAACTACCAAAGTATGTGTTACCGCCCAACACCGCGAAATGTTAGATCAAGTCTTGGATTTTTTTGAAATTACACCTGACTATGATTTGGACTTGATGAAAAAAGGACAAAACTTATATGATTTGTCAGCACGTATTTTAACCCGGTTAAAACCCGTCCTTGAAGACTATAAACCCGATTATGTTTTTGTGCACGGCGATACAACCACGACAGCCATGGGTAGTTTGGCCGCTTTTTATAGCGGTGCTCAAATAGGTCATATAGAAGCCGGATTACGCACCTTTAACAAAAAAGCGCCCTTTCCCGAAGAAATTAATAGGCAATTGACCGGACGACTGACCGATTTTCATTTTGCTCCTACTGTGCAAGCCCGACAAAATTTAGAAAAAGAAAATATTACTAAAGGAATAACCGTAACCGGAAACACAGTTATAGATGCCTTATTTTGGGGACTTGAAAAGCTGAAAAACTTTGAAAATAATGAAATTACACAACTTAAAAATATTGTCGATCCTAACAAAAAAATAATTCTGGTAACCGGTCACCGCCGTGAGAATTTTGGCGAAGGGTTTATCAATATTTGTAAAGCATTACAGGAGATTGCACTATCTCATCCCAATATTGACATTATATATCCGGTACACCTCAATCCTAATGTGCAACAACCGGTTTACAAATTACTTGGTAATATTAAAAACATAAAACTTATCGACCCGCTTAATTACCCTGCTTTTATTTGGTTAATGCAACAATCTCACATCATAATTACCGATAGCGGCGGCATACAAGAAGAAGCACCTAGTTTGGGAAAACCGGTCTTAGTGATGCGTGATACTACCGAACGACCTGAAGCGGTTAAAGCCGGCACGGTTATTTTAGTAGGAACAGACCAAAACAAAATAATTAAAAACACCAATAAGTTATTGACTGACAATGATTTTTATAATCAAATGAGCCGGTTGCACAATCCGTACGGCGACGGGTATGCATCAAAAAGAATTTTTGACTTTATTACCAAACAATAGTAAGTTTTTTTACCTAAATTTGTAGACATTTAATGTATTATATATGAAAATAACCATTGTAGGCACGGGTTATGTCGGTTTGGTAACCGGCACTTGTTTTGCCGAATCGGGCAATGACGTTATATGTATTGATATCAATGCAGATAAAGTCAAAAAAATGCAAGCCGGTCAGATACCCATATACGAACCCGGACTTGAAACCATGTTTCAACGTAATATCAAAGCCGAAAGGCTACACTTTTCTACCGATTTAAAAAAAGGCGTCAATCATGGCGAAATTATATTTTTAGCCCTTCCTACTCCGGAAGACGAAGACGGATCGGCCGACTTGTCTTATGTTATGGATGTAGCCGGCAAAATAGGTGAAATTATAGAAAACAACCCGCAAAACACCTACAAGATTATAGTAAATAAAAGCACAGTACCGGTAGGCACAGCCGATAAAGTAACCGAAGTCATTGCTCAAAAAACCCAAAAAGATTTTGATGTAGTCTCTAACCCCGAATTTTTACGCGAAGGCTTTGCCGTCGACGATTTTATGAAACCCGAACGCGTCATTATAGGCACCAAAAGCGAAAAAGCACGCCAAAAAATGCAACAGCTTTACGAACCCTTTGTTCGCTCCGGCAATCCCATAATTATGATGGACGAACGCTCGGCGGAAATTACCAAATACGCTGCCAATTCGTTTTTAGCCATGAAAATTACCTTCATGAACGAGATTGCCAACTTTGCCGAAAAAGCCGGTGCCGATGTCGATAAAATAAGGATAGGCATGGGAACGGACAGTAGAATTGGCAAACGCTTTTTATTTCCCGGCATTGGCTACGGCGGTTCTTGTTTTCCTAAAGATGTCAAAGCGCTTTATAAAACCGGACAAGATTTTAATCATGAGTTTAAACTCTTAAAATCAGTGATTGAGATCAACGAAAAACAACGCAAAATCTTGGTCCCCCGTATCCAATCTTATTTTGACGGTAACTTAAAAGACAAAACCTTTGCTATATGGGGTCTGGCTTTTAAACCGGAAACCGATGATATACGCGAAGCCCCTGCTTTATATATGATTGACGATTTGCTGGCTGAAGGTGCCAATTTACAAGTATTCGATCCTGAAGCCATGGACAATGTTCGTAAAAGATACGGCGATAAGTTATCTTATGCCGAAAAAATGTATGACGCGCTAAAAAATGCCGATGCTTTGATTATCAGCACCGAATGGAATGTTTTTAGAACACCGGATTTTGACCTGATTAAATCTTTGTTGAAAAATAATGTTATCTTTGACGGAAGAAATTTATACAATCCCGAACGTATGAAAGAAATGGGCTTTGCTTATTATTCTATCGGGCGACAATCGGTGAATATCCCAAGAAAACTATGGAAAGAGTTTTAATTACCGGTGTAGCCGGATTTTTAGGATCTCATTTGGCTGACAAATTCTTGACCGAAGGGTTTGAAGTTATCGGTATAGACAATTTTATCACCGGCAACCCTAAAAATATCGCCCATCTAAACCCGCATCCCCACTTTCAATTTATAGAGCAAGACATTACGAATTATATCAATATCGAAGGGGATTTGCACTATATTCTACATTTTGCATCGCCGGCCAGTCCTATAGATTATTTACGCATTCCCATTCAAACTCTTAAAGTCGGTTCTTTGGGCACCCATAATGTTTTGGGCTTGGCCAAAGCCAAAAATGCACGTGTGCTGATTGCTTCCACTTCGGAAGTCTATGGCGACCCACTGGTGCATCCGCAAACAGAAGAATACTATGGCAATGTCAATCCTATAGGGCCTCGTGGTGTTTATGATGAAGCCAAACGTTTTCAAGAAGCCATGACTATGGCCTATCATAATTTTCACGGGCTTGATACCAGAATAGTCCGTATTTTTAACACTTACGGCCCGCGCATGAGACTTAACGACGGCCGTGTCATTCCGGCTTTTATGGGACAAATATTACGGGGAGAAGATTTAACGGTCTTTGGTGACGGTAGTCAAACCAGGTCTTTTTGCTATGTTGACGACCAAGTGGAAGGTATTTTCAAATTGTTGTTTTCTGATTATCATTTACCGGTTAACATCGGCAATCCGGTCGAAATTTCCATCTTGGATTTTGCCAAAGAAATTATTGCCCTAACCAATGGTGATTCTAAAATCATTTTTAAAGATTTGCCCGTCAACGATCCCATGCAACGGTGCCCGGATATCACCAAAGCCAAAAAAATCTTAAATTGGGAACCTAAAATCGATCGCAAAACCGGTATGAAAAAAACCTTTGCATATTTTAAGTCTCTTAAACCCGAAGAGTTATATCAAGTTGAATATAAAAATTTTGATAAATACATCAAAAGATAATGATTGTAAGAAAAACACATAGATACTCCTTTTTAATATTGCCCACTATCTATTTTTTAGATAGTCTGTTGATATTTCTTTTCTTATATCAGTTTCATCTCAAACACCTCCTATTACACTTTATCATTTTAAATGCCGTTTGGTTTATCATCAGCTACTTTACAAAGTTTTATGAAATTTATCGTAATACCAAACCTGCCGAAATCATAAGTAAAACCATCAAACAAGTTTTAATTTTTGACTTGTCTATCATCAGTTTTTTTCATTTATTATCCATTACACAATCTAACCGGTTTTTGATTAAAGAATTACTGATCCTCAATTTTTCCTTACTAACATTTAAATTGTTAATTTATGTTTTGCTCAAATATTACCGGGCCAAAGGTGGTAACGTTCGCACTTTTACCATTGTAGGTTATAATGAAGAAACCAAAAAATTTAAAGACATATTGGATGCCCGTGTTGATTACGGTTACAAATTTGACAGCTTTTTCGGTCAAGGTTCAGATGATAAAATTGAAGGAGATTATAACCAATTGATCCCTTATTTGAAAAGAAATCCGGTCGATGTAATATTTTGTTCACTTAAAGAATGCTCCGATGAGCAAATAAAAAATATCATTATTTATGCCGATGACCATTTTATGTCGGTTAAGTTTATACCGGATAATAAAGAAATACTGGGTAAAGATCTAAAAATAGATTATTTTGAATATTTTCCTATTCTCTCTCTCAATAAATCACCCTTAGATAAACCCGTCAATAAAATTATCAAACGTATTTTTGATATTCTTTTTTCTCTTATTATCATATTAACGCTACTTTGGTGGCTCATTCCTCTTATAGGTTTAATTATCAAATTGGAATCTAAAGGGCCTATTCTCTTTAAACAAAAAAGAAACGGGATTAATTACAAACCTTTTGAGTGTTATAAATTTAGGTCTATGCGTCCTAACGATTTGGCCGATATCAAACAAGTAAGCAAAAACGATAACCGGGTTACAAAATTCGGTAAATTATTGCGACAAACAAGTCTTGACGAATTGCCTCAATTTTTAAATGTTTTTAAAGGCGATATGTCTGTTGTAGGCCCCCGTCCACATATGGTAAAAGAAAACGAACGTTTTTTAAAACGTATAGATAAATTTATGGGACGTCACTATGTCAAACCCGGCATTACCGGCTTGGCACAAGTAAAAGGTTACCGTGGCGAAGTTAAGACCGATGACGATATTATCAACCGTCTGAAATACGATTTGTTCTACATAGAAAACTGGTCTCTTTGGCTGGATATCAAAATTATTTTATTTACCGTTTACAACATTATCCGCGGTGATGAAAAAGCTTATTAAATAAAGTCTTATGTCTAACGCTTTGGTAATTATTCCCACCTATAACGAAAAAGAAAACATTTCGGAAATCATTCCTTATGTATTTAATCTGGAACGGAATTTTGATATTTTAGTGGTAGATGACAACTCTCCCGATGGTACTGCTCATATAGTTACAGACTTACAAAAAAAGTTTCGCGACCGGTTACATCTTTTAAACCGTCCCGAAAAACAAGGGCTGGGCAAAGCCTATATCGATGGTTTTAAATGGGCACTGCAACATCAATATGATTATATTTTTGAAATGGATGCCGACTTTTCGCACCCACCCAAAGATTTGATAAAACTATTAGAAGTGCTTGAAAACAATGAAGCCGATATGAGTGTAGGGTCCCGTTATCTAAAAGGCAAAATAAATGTGGTTAATTGGGACTTGAAACGGATTTTATTATCATATTTTGCTTCTTTGTATGTTAGACTTATTACCGGTATTCCCGTAAAAGATACCACAGCCGGCTTTGTCGGTTATAAAAAAGAAGTTTTACAGAATTTTGATTTTAATAAAATAGAATTTGTAGGCTATGCCTTTCAAATTGAAATGAAATATAAAGCTTGGAAAAAAGGATTTAAAATAAAAGAAATCCCCATTATCTTTACAGACAGAACCAAAGGCAAATCAAAAATGCACGGTGGTATTATCTCCGAAGCCATTTGGGGAGTTTTAAAAATGCGATTTACCAAAAACTAACCTTATGAAACAGTTATTGTTTGTAGTATTCATTTTATTTGTGTGGGGATGTCAAAAAAACGATGAAAAAAACATCATTGACCGTCATACCTATAAAAATATTTTAAAAGAAATCATTTTGACCAATATTGTGACAAAAGAGTTAAAAATACATGATAGCCTTGATAAAAACTGGTTGTCAATAGTATATCAAAAATATAATATTGACAGCTTAAAATTGGCCAAAACAACCACTTATTATAGTCAACATCCCGATGAATTATATAAAATTTATTCGGAAATTTATCTTGATTTAAAACAGACTTCCGACAGCTTGGAAAAAATTCAACCCAAACCTAAAGCTCTAAACGAAAAGATTCAAATTCCTAAAGAAGTCCTTTCTGAAAAAAGAAAAAATGCCCGTTAATGTAAAACCAATATCTTTTTGGTAATATCTTCGCCATCTTTTAAAGAAATTTTTACCAAATAATAACCGTTTGGATAAGCTTGCATATCAATTTGATATTGGGTCGTATTTATAATTTGTCGCCCTGTAATATCAAAAATTTGTATCTTCCGAATACTTTCTTCCGGCCTGACAAAAAATTGTCCTTTAACAGGGTTAGGATAAAGTCTTATTGTTTGTAATCTTTGATTACTTATAGCACCGGTATTTTGTGATAATAAAACAAATTCATTAGAAGCGCTGGCTGCCACAGCTATATCATATTGATTGTCTCCATTAAAATCTCGAACACTAAAAGTTGCAGCTCCCAAACTGGCCGTGTCAATAATGGTTTTAGTAAAATTTTGGGCACCATCATTATAGTAAATAACCACTTGCGAATTGGTTACCGAACCACCGGAAGTGGTTCCATAACCGGTAGCTACAATATCTTTATCGCCGTCATTATCAATATCTAACCAATGAACATAAGAAGCACCGGGCAAATTGTTATCAATAGTGTGTTTAGTAAAATTAGTTCCCGTGCCATCGGTGTTTTCAAACCAAGCTACTTCGTTGTCTAAAAAGGCCGTAGCAATAATATCATCATCGCCATCTAAATCTATATCACCGCCTTCTACTCCAAATGCACCGTTAAAACCGGTGACAATAGTCCCGGCTTCAACAAAACCAAAAGATCCCAATTTATACCAAACTATTTGATTATTAGTATATGAGGTTACAACCAAGTCGTCAGTGCCGTCACTGTTAAAATCTCCGCCGTGTAAATAGCGAGGGTCATTGATGCTTATAATGTTTAATAGCGAAAAATTATTGCTGCCGTCATTCATATAAAGACTGGCTGCATTATCGCCGCTTTTTAAAATGCCTATATCAATATCACCGTCGGGAGTGCCGGGGTCTAATAAACTGCCTACATCTATCAATCTTACTTGTCGCGGATCGTTTAAGCCAGAAGCTACAATGGTTTTTACAAAGGTCCCGTTATCATTACGATACCAAACCAATTCGGTTGATCCGGTTGCAGCAAAGTCCATATCCCCGTCACCATCAAAATCGGCACCGTCTATAAAACGGGCACCGGTTAAATCATTATCAATAATGGTTTGTGTAAAATGTCCGGAGCCGTCATTTATAAAATACGATACGGTATTATCAATCTCACTGGCCCCTAATAAATCTATTATGCCATCACCATCAACATCTTTCTCCAATAGACCATAAGCTCCGGCTGTATTGGTATTGGCAATTATACTGCGTTGGTATTGAGCATTAACTACAAAAACCAAAAAAAATGACAAGAAAGTATATATTTTTTTCATAAAAATAGGTTTAATGTCAAATACATATATAAATTAATCCAATATTTTGTTTGTTTTTCACTTACTCTATGTAAAAAATATTCCAAAATATTTTAGACCATTTCTTTATATGTATATATTTATTATTATTCAAATATACTAAAAAAATTAACGCTGCAACAATTTCTTTAAGGCATTAAAGCTCACCTTTTTGTCTGAAAAATAGTCCATAGCCTTCTCCCGTTCGTCATCAGTAGCATTCAAAAAATTTAATAAGTTATTGAGATGCATTTTCATATGCCCCTTTTGTATGCCACTTGTTATCAATGAATTAATAGCAGCAAAATTTTGTGCCAGTCCGGCTGTTGCTATAATACTCATCAATTGTTTAGCCGAAGGATTTTGTAACAATTGCAAAGAAAACCGTGCCAAAGGATGAATGGCTGTAATTCCACCGACTGTTCCTACTGCCAAAGGCAAATCAATCCAAAAAATAAACCGGTCATTTTCTATTTTGGCATGACTCAAAGAAGTATACCGTCCGGTGCTGGAAGCATACGCATGTGCGTTGGCTTCTACGGCTCTAAAATCATTACCCGTTGCAATGGCTACAGCGTCAATACCATTCATAATACCTTTATTATGCGTAACTGCTCTAAATGGCTCCTTCTCGGCTATTTCTATAGCGCTAATAAATTTTTCGGCATAGGTTTGCCCGTCCATTTCATTGGTACTCAAATCTTTAACCGGACAACTCACCTCTACTTTAACCCTGCAGTCAGGTGTGTAGTTTGATAAAATGCTCATTATTACATGTAGCGGTTCCGTCAACTCAAGGGTTGCCAAATAATTTAAGGTTTCGGCAGCTTGTTCCAACACGGAATTGATGAAATTAGCCCCCATGGCATCAGCCGTGTCAAACTTAAATTCCAATTGATAATAATTGGGAATATCCGAGGTTTTATCTATTAAATTCAGGTCTTTAATGCCGCCACCACGTTGTTGCATATTAAATTGCAGTTCATTTACCGATGCTAAAATAGCTTGCCTGTTTTTTCTAAAAAATTGAATCAAATCGGCTGTTGCTCCTTCGTATTTAAAATGCACATGACCAATTTTGACGGTATCAATAATTTGGGTTTTAAATCCTCCTTTTGTGCTCCAAAATTTAGCGGCTTTAGATGCCGCAGCCACAACAGAGCTTTCTTCTACCACCATAGGTATAGCATAATGCTGACCGTCAATTAAAAAATTAGGCGCCACACCGTAAGGTAAATAAAAATTGGTCAAAGTATTTTCTATAAAACCATCGTGCAAGTCTTGTAAATCTTGGTCGTTATGCCAATACTGCAGTAATATGTCTTTGGCTTCGGGACTATTTTTCAGATAGTTATTGAGCAACCAATCAATTTTATCTTTTTTTGATAACTTTGAAAATCCGTTAATTTGCATAACAAAGCTTTTTAAGGCTGCAAGATACTTAAAGATTTATAAAAAATGAATTTAATCATAGATATTGGCAATACCAGCATCAAAACAGCCGTCTTTGACCGGCATCATAAAATGATATATTTTAATAGAAGCATGCCGGTTACATACCTTGATGACCTTAAACATCTCACAAAGAACTACCGGTTAAGACATGCTTTGATCTCAATGGTTGGCCCCCAAGTTAAAGATTTGGAAAGCTGTTTAAAAGATGAAAAAATATCATTTTTATATTTAAACAACCGGTTAAAACTACCTTTTAAAATCGCCTACAATACACCGGAAACCATAGGAGCCGACCGGCTTGCCCTTACAGCAGGAGCCGTTTTGCTTACGCCTAATAAGCATCAACTGATTATAGATGCCGGCACTTGTGTCACTTATGATTTTATTGATGCCGAAAATGTCTATCACGGCGGTGCCATTTCACCCGGATTACAACTTAGATACAAAGCACTTAATGATTATACCGCCAATTTACCGTTGTTAAAACCACAAGATAAAATCGTGGATTTAATTGGAAAAGACACCAAAACTTCTATTCAAAGTGGTGTTGTACGCGGTTTGGCCAATGAAATTGAAGGCTTTATTGTTAAATATAACTTAAAATTTAAACCTTTAACAGTTTATTTAACAGGTGGCGATGAGAAAGTTTTGGATAGATACATAAAAAATAAGATATTTGTAAGCTCAAAATTCCTTTTAATGGAAGGAATGAATTATATCTTAAATCTGAACAAATAATTTATGAAAATATTTCAACTGATTATTATATCTGCCGTCATTTTGTTTTCAACAAAGACTATCGCTCAGGATGGCTCGCCTTCTCCCTATTCTTTTTTTGGTTTGGGAGACAACTCATTTAAAGGTACCACCGAGAATATCAGTATGGGTGGTATTTCAATATATGCCGACAGCATACACTACAATATTAACAATCCGGCCGGTCTAACACAGCTCAAATTTGTCAATCTCAATTTAGGATTGGCCAATAATTTTATGGACATCAGTGATCAGAGTCAAAGCCAATGGTTTTCATCTCATAATATGTCTTATTTCAGCTTGGCCTTTCCTATTGGTAAAAAAATAGGAGTTGGTCTTGGTTTGGTGCCTGTTAACTCAAGCGGATATCAAATATTTGATACAAATGACTTGGGAACTTATACCTTTAAAGGCGACGGGGGTAATTCCCGCCTGTTTTTGGCCGGTGCTTATAAAATAACCAAAGAACTATCTGTTGGTGCCGAATACCAATATTATTTTGGATTTTTAGACCATGAAAATTATTGGATTCCTGAAAATATATACACCTATACCAAAGAAAATCAAGATGTTGACTTTTCCGGGCATAGTTTTAAGATCTCAAGTTTCTATCAACATGACTTAAAAAAAGAAAAGTATATAAATATTTCTGCTAATTATAGATTAAGCGCTGACTTAACCGCAAATTTTAAAAGCCGTACCCAATTAATTACACCGGTAACAGGAGGTAACGATATTGTTGAAAACTTAATACGGGATACAGAAAGCGGCACTATAACTTTTCCTTCAAAATTAGATATTGCAACCGGTTACGGACAAAAAAACAAGTGGTTTTTAGGTGCACAATATAGCTTTAAAAAAACGGGAGAATTTAGAAATCCGTTTTTTGATCCGGCTTATCTAAGTTATCATGATGCCTCAGAATATCATTTGGGAGGATTTTACATACCGCAATATAATTCCATTACAAAATATTGGAAAAGAATAACTTACAGAGCGGGCGCCTATTACAAAAATACAGGTATGAACCTTTATAATGAAGACATTACAGACTTTGGCATAACTTTTGGATTAGGTTTACCGGCTCTCAGAGGCATCTCCAACTTAAACATCGGTGTTGAATTGGGACAGCGGGGCAAAATAACCGATCATCTGGTGCAAGAAAAATACATCAATTTACATATCGGTATTTCTCTTAACGACAGATGGTTTATCAAACGAAAAATTAATTAAATACATTATATTATGAAAAGGATTTACACATTATTAGGAATTATTTTATTCAGCTTTTGGGGAACTAATGCACAAGAAGCTAATAAGTGTGACATTAACTTAAGTTTGGAACACGACTATATCAATGCTCGTAAATATGATGAAGCACTAGGCTATTGGAACCAATTGATTAAAGATTGTCCCAAACACAGCGAAGCTATTTATGCCGACGGGATTAAAATTTTTAAATACAAATACAAAAAAGCGCATAAAGCGGGGGATAAAGCCAAAGAACAAGAATATTTGAACAAACTTACCGGCTTATATGACCAATGGATTGCCAATTTTCCCAATTCTAAAAACTTGGCCAAAGTTTATCATGACAAAGGCTTACATTTGTTAAATAATAAATTGGCTAATAAAGAACAATTATATGAAATCTTTTCAAAAGGTTACAAATTAGACAAAAACAAATTTACCAATCCTAAAGCCATTTACGGTTATTTTGATGCAGCGGTTGCCATGTATAAAAATAACAAATTGACTTTTGAACAATTGATTGATTTATATGACAACCTGGAAGCCTCATTAGATAAAACATCTGAAAAATACACCTTAATGATGGAAGATCTTCAAAAGAAAGAAGAAGCAGGCCAATTGATGAAAAAAGAGGAACGAAAACTAAAAGCCATCAGAAAAAATTTGCCGGTTTATGCCATAGTAGCCAAAAATATGGACAACATTTTAGGCGAATTGGGTGACTGTACTCACTTGGTTCCTTTATATAAAAGAACGTTTGAGGCCAATAAAGATAATCCTTCTTGGTTGCGAAAAGCCGCTTCTAACTTGAGTAAAAAAGATTGCTCCAATGATCCTATTTTTGAAAAATTGGTAGTCCAATTGGACAAAATAGAGCCCTCATACAACTCAGCTTACTTCTTAGGTATTTTAAAAGAAAAGAAAGGCAATATCAATACGGCTATCAATTACTATAAAAAAGCCATCAATTTGTCCAATAAAGCTTATGATAAAGCTAAAATATATTACAAATTGGCTCGTTTGGCCGAAAAAAGAGGTCAAAAATCTCAAGCCCGTACCTATGCTTATAAAGCCTTGGAATACAAACCCTCTATGGGATCGGCTTATCTGCTTATCGGACGTCTGTATGCCAGAAGTGCTAATGACTGTGGCACCGACGAATTTAGTAAAAGAGCTACTTATTGGTTAGCTGCCAGCATGGCTGACAAAGCAGCCCGCGTAGATCCGGCTGTTGCCAAGTCGGCACGCAAAATAGCCGCTGCCTATCGCGCCAAAGCTCCCAGCAAAACAGATATCTTTATGAAAGGTATGGCCGGTAAAAAAATACCTATGAAATGCTGGATAGGTACCAGTGTGACCGTTCCTAACAAATAAAAAGATGTTATTGCAACATATCATATTGAAAAATAATCTTAAAAGCATTGTGGTTATCCTTTTAACCGCAATGCTTTTTTCTTGTTCTAAAAAAATAGAAGAAGTCAACCGGTTTTATCAAGATAACGAAAGCATACCGCTATCCGAAACCAAAAACTTTAAACTGACTTATACCTTACTGGGACAAAAAGCACTTATTTTGACAGCGCCGCTTATGATTGATTATGGCAACCAAAAAGATTTTAACTACCAGTACTTTCCAAAAAAGATTAAAATAGAACTCATCAATCATCAAAATGGTGACATAACAATTGTAACCGCCGACAAAGCCTATATTTACAAAAACCCTGATTTGGCCGAATTAATCGGTAACGTCAAAATTATGGGTGCCGACGGCAGCCGTTTAGAAACTTCGCACTTGTTTTGGGATGGTGTCAATCAACATATTTTTGGTGAAGCCCAAACTGTGCTTAAACAAAACGATGAGCAAATCAGTGGCGTCGGTTTTGATTCGAGTCTCGATTTTAAAAATGTAAGACTCAATAAAATTACAGGTGTCCTCCGACTTAAAGATACTGAGTAAAATAACTGCCTGTTGTTTCCGGAATCAAAAAAATCCTTTAACTTTACATCAAACAAAAAAAACAGCACCTATGAAATATTTAAGTTTGTTAATTATACTAAGCATTTTTGGCTGTAAAAGTCAACAAATAATCATTGAAAAACCGGTTAGCCAACAAAAAACCAGACAAAGTAAATCTTTTAAAATACTTGAAAAAATGGAGATTATTCCTAACCAAACCCTTCAAGTAGTTAAAGATGAAGCCGGACAACGCTACATCAAAACCTTAGATGGTCAAAATACATTGATCAAATACACCTACAAAACAACCCCGCTTGATACACAGATAATGGATGCCGGTTATACCCAATATGTTTGGTTTGAAATACCCGGTCATAAAATCGAAACCAAAACTTATAAAACTGCGGATTTGCAAAAAAAACCGGCTTATGTGCAAATACATGCCTTTAGAAACAGCCGGCTTATTCCCGTAACCAAAGACTCTGTTAGTATCAAACTTATAGATGAAAACCAAATAAAAGTTCATTTTAAAATAAATCCGCAGTATCAGAACATACAACAAAAGGATATCACACAAACTATAAAATTATAAAGTATGTTTAAATATATTTTAAGCCTGGCAATACTTTTTCTGGGCCTGCAAACCAACGGTCAAAGCAAAAAAGCTTACCAAATATTTAAAAGCAACGGGAAAAAAACCTCCTATAAAAAGCTTTTAAAAACCGCCAAAAAAGCCGATATGGTTTTCTTTGGCGAAGAACATGATAATCCGGTTGGACATTGGCTCGAACTTGAACTGACCAAAGACTTGTATCAAACAGCCGGCAAACCGCTTATATTGGGAGCCGAAATGATGGAAACCGATAATCAAATCGCCCTCAACCGTTATTTGAATAAAGAAATTGATTATAAAACCTTAAAAAAAGAAGCCCGTTTGTGGCCTAATTTTAAAACTGATTACAAACCTTTGGTTGATTTTGCACAAAAACATCAGTTGCCTTTTATAGCCACCAACATCCCCCGGCGCTATGCCAGTAAAGTATTTCACGGTGGTTTTAAAGCTATTGACACTTTACCGCAAACCGATAAACAATGGATTGCCCCCTTGCCCATAAAATATGACAAAAATCTGTCTCAATACAAAAAAATGCTGGGCATGATGGGCGGACACGGCGGCAATAATCTGCCTAAAGCCCAAGCCGTCAAAGATGCCACCATGGCTTATAATATTTTAAAACATTATAAAAAAGGCAACCTTTTTATACATTATAACGGTAGTTACCATTCCAATTTCAAGCAAGGAATTATTTGGTATATCAAACAACAAAATCCTAATCTTAAAATTGTCACCATAGATGTGGAAACCCAAGACAATCTCAAGAAATTAGACCCTAAACACAAGGGAAAAGCCGACTTTATTATTGTAGTCCCAAAAAATTTTCCGAAATCTTATTAATGGAAAATACCGGTAAAATATTAATATATACCGATGGCTCCGCACTTGGTAATCCCGGTCCGGGCGGTTACGGTATTATCATGAAAACCGCAGACGGACAGTTGGAAAAAGAATTTTCAAAAGGATATAAACTGACTACCAACAACCGTATGGAACTTATGGCCATTATTGATGCATTAAAAAAAATCAAAAATAAAGATTGGCCGGTCGAGATTTATACCGACTCAAAATATGTGGTTGATGCCATCAATCAAAAATGGCTCAATAAATGGCGAGCACAACGGTTTGCCAAAACAAAAAATCCGGATTTATGGCAAGAATTTCTCAAAACCGCCGAAGGCTTAAACATAAAAGTCTATTGGGTTAAAGGGCACAATAACCATCCCGAAAACGAACGCTGTGATAAACTGGCAGTAAAGGCCGCTAAAGATAAACCCGTTCATACCGACGAAGGCTATGAAAACGCACAAAACAAACCCAAAGGCTTGTTTTAAAGAATTATTGTAAATTTGCAACACAAAAAAATAAAACAAAATATTATGGCAAATACAAAATTAGTTTGGAAAAGAGGCATGCAGTTCGATGCTTATACCGACGGACTAGACCAACCAATTCCTATAGAAGCAGAAGAAAAATTCGGTGGAATCGGTTACGGTTACCAACCTAAACCATTGATGTTGGTTTCATTGGCCGGTTGTACCGCCTTAGATGTGGCTTCATTGATGAAAAAAATGCGTATAGATGAAGAGGTTACCGATTTTACCGTTGATGTGGATGCCCATATGACCGAAGAACATCCCAAATATTATGACAAAGTGCATGTTATTTATAACTTCACAGGTAAAAATCTTAACCGCGAAAAACTGACCAAATGTGTGACTTTATCAGAAAGCCGGTATTGCGGTGTTTATAAAATGTTCAGAAGTTTTGCCGAAGTAACTTACGAAATAAACTTCAAAGAAATCTAAATTTTTTTTATCCTAAATAAAAGCCGTATTGATGTCCATCAATACGGCTTTTTATATATAGATAATTTTTGTTTTAAGCTTTATATTTTATTTTTCTTATCCGCAGACTTTGGGGTGTAATTTCCAAATACTCGTCATCACGGATATATTCCATTGCTTCTTCGAGTGAAAATTCAATTTTCGGGGCTATTTTCATACTGTCATCTGTCCCTGAGGCACGCATATTGGTTATTTTTTTGCCTTTGGTCAAATTGGCCGGCAAGTCATTATCACGGGTATGTTCCCCAACAACTTGACCTACATAAACTTCTTCACCGGGAGCCACAAAAAAGCGTCCGCGATCTTGCAACCGGTCTAAGGAATAGGAAGATACTTTACCGGCATCCATAGATATTAAAGCACCTTTGTTACGTTCGGATATTTCACCTTTGTAGGGTGCATATTCTCTAAAACGGTGATTCATTACAGCCGTGCCGGCAGTTGCTGTCAATATACTGTTACGAAGTCCTATTAAACCGCGTGAAGTAATATCAAATTCCAAATGCATAACATCGCCTTTGGGTTCCATGGCTAACAGGTCTCCTTTACGATTGGATACCAGTTCAATAACTTTACCGCTGTATTGTTCGGGCACATCAATTATCAAAGTTTCGTAAGGTTCGTGTTTTTGTCCTTTAATTTCTTTGATTAAAACTTGCGGTTTTCCCACTTGCAATTCATAACCTTCGCGCCGCATGGTTTCTATCAACACTGACAAGTGCAAAATACCCCGCCCGAAAACATTAAATTTATCTTCGGTATCTGTCTCTTCAACACGTAGGGCTAAGTTTTTTTCGGTTTCTTTCATCAAACGGTCACGTAAATGACGTGAGGTAACAAACTTACCTTCTTTGCCAAAAAATGGCGAATTGTTAATGGTAAATAACATACTCATCGTAGGCTCGTCAATGGCAATGCGTTCCAAGGCTTCGGGATGTTCGGTATCGGTAATGGTATCACCGATTTCAAAATCGTTTAGCCCGACTATGGCACAAATATCGCCACTACGCACCTCTTGAACTTTTTCTTTACCTAACCCGGTAAATACAAAGAGTTCTTTGATTCTTGATTTTTTTGGCGGGTGTTCTTTGCTCAATAACAAAACGTCTTCGCCTTGTTTAACCACACCTCTAAAAACACGACCTATGGCTATACGCCCGACAAAGTTGGAATAATCCAACGAGGTAATTTGCATTTGCAAAGGCCCTTCGTTATGTGGCGCTTCGGGTATGTGTTCTATAATAGCATCTAATAAAGGCTTTACTGTTCCTGTGGGTTCAGTCCAACCTTCGGTACTCATCCAACCTTGTTTGGCAGAGCCGTAAACGGTAGGAAAATCGAGTTGTTCTTCGGTGGCACCCAAATTGTACATCAAATCAAAGATTTGCTCTTGTACTTCATCGGGTTTGCAATTTTCTTTATCTACCTTGTTAATAACTACTATGGGTTTTAATCCTAATGAAATAGCTTTTCCCAATACAAAACGGGTTTGCGGCATGGCACCTTCAAAAGCATCGACTAACAACAAAACACCGTCTGCCATTTTGAGCACGCGTTCTACTTCGCCACCAAAATCGGCGTGACCGGGGGTGTCAATAATATTAATTTTAACGCCCTTGTAATCTACCGAAACGTTTTTGGATAAAATGGTAATACCGCGCTCACGTTCCAAATCGTTGGAATCTAATAAAAGGTCTTTGTGTTCTTTGCGTTCGTCAAGCAGGTTGCTTTCTTGGATAATTTTGTCGACCAGTGTGGTTTTGCCGTGATCAACGTGTGCTATAATAGCAATATTTCTAATTTCTCTCATACTTACTGATTCTGAAATACAATATTTCAGACTTTTTTACTAATTAAGCGGCAAAGATACATATTTAATTAAGAAAATCAGCTATTTGCCTTTATTCTTATTTTTTCAAATGGTTGTCAGATGACTAAATTTTTAATAAACCTACCTTTGTTATCCTTCTGACTGTTATAGGTAATGAAGCTGCCTCAAAAGTGTCTTTTATAATAGGGCTTGCTTAAAAACGCTTAAATATTGAATTTCAATATAATACAATCGGGTGTTCGATAAGAAATGCATGATTTTTCACATAAAAGCTTAAAATTCCTTACACTTGTAAAACGCGTAAATTTAATATTTCTGCTGCTCGGAAGCACAACATCTTTTCAAC
>JAMOMQ010000008.1 GCA_027066995.1 Flavobacteriales bacterium | reverse complement strand
ATAGGATGATACAATGCCCAAATTATTGCCAATATTCCAAAAAATGTAGGCCATTTCCAAAAAAAACGGATGGCTTGCTCCGTTCTAAAACGCGGACTCACCAGCCCTACAAATACGGGAATCATATATAATAAAAATGTTTTTAAGAGTAATTCTCCCAATCCGATTAAGGTGCCTGTTAAGCCGGCTAATTGTGTATTTCCCGCACCTCCTAAAAATAAATCGACAATCAATACCAATTTAATAAATGCAAAAACAGAGCCTCCGGTCATCATTGTTCCCAAATATTTTCCCCCAAATTCGGACACGGGCCCTGAAGCCAATTCGGCCGGTGCTCCTACTATATCAAAAGGCGAATAGCGAAACATTCCCAAGGAAGACAATAAAGCTGCCAAAAAAGCAAAAGGATTTTCCAAAATAATCCAACGCCCCGTTTCATATTGATAGGCCATCAAATCTTGAATGGAAGTGGTATGAAACTGAATCATGATAGAAACAAGGGATAAAACAAAGGGAATTTCATAACCCACCATTAAACTCAAACCACGAGTTACCCCGATAGCCGAATTGGGATTACCGGATTGACCTGCCCCCAATGCCATTCCCAAACTACCGAAAACCATCATATACAAGATAAAAATCAAGTCGCCTTTAAAAGTGAGATTATCAAACCAAAGTCCGTTATGCAAAACGGGAATAAACATCAAAACAGTCATAGCCGCAATAATAATCCACATAGGCGCCATATGTCCCATAAAACCATGTGCTATATTGGTTTGTTTGCCTTGTAATTTCATCAAATCGAGAAAATTTTGATATACCGGCGGCCCTACCCTGTTTTGAACTCGAGCAGTGATTTTACGACGCAATCCGCCGTAAAACATCCCTACGGTAAACGCCAGAATTGCCGTTAAAAAAGCTCCGAAAATTTTTATTCCTATTCCTTCCATATTTATTGTTTATATGATGAATCGAGTATCTGATGAATCGATTTATTTTGTTTACCTGTTTTTATCAATGACTATTTTCTTTTTTATAGATTCCTCACTACGTTCAAAATGACAATTGTTATTGGGCATCTGTCATCATCAAGCATCGCACTTTCGTTCCTAAATCTACCGGTGGCTTCGATACATCCCGAAGCAAGTTCGGAACATTCAGCCACATACAATCCTTTTATCTTTCTCCCCACCTTTATCCTCTTACTTAAAAATATAATCCTTAAACAATAGCAATAAGGCCAAAAATCCTATTACATATAAAGCATAGGTTTGTCCGTTTCCGGTATATATTCTTCTGAAAAAATTAAAGAAAGCTTCTAAAGCATTTCCCAAATCTTCCCAAATTTTGTTCATCTTATATTTATACAAAGGGGCGGCGGCTCTTTCAAAAGGTTTATAAAAATCCTGTTGAAAAGTCCAATTTTCACCCTCTTGCCATAGCTCTCCCGAGCTGGATATATCTTTTGTGCCGACAAATCTCGTATTTTTCTTTCCTTTAAAAGTCAAGAAAGTAAAAATCAAAACAAATACTGCGGCTATAAACATGCCTATGATACTTAAATCGGTTTGATTGCCCCAAACATTTGACAAAGCCGTCATTTGCCAATTCACATTTTCAAAACCAATTTCTTGCATGGCAACGGCTGCCGGTTTAAAAATCAATCCGGGCATAATTCCGGTTACTATGGCAACAATAGCCAATATCAGCATGGGTATTAACATCTTAATAGGGGCTTCTTTCACGTTTTCTGTTTCTTTTTCTTCCTGTCCCAAGAACAATCCGAATAAAAATCTATAAGCATATAGAAAAGCCGCCGTAGAAGAAAAGAAGATGACAATCACCAAAAAATAATTATTACTTTCTGTAATTAAGGCTTCGTATAACAGCCACTTACCAACAAATCCCCCTACCGGTGGAATACCGGTCAAAGCTATTACTGAAACCAATGCTACAAAAAAGGTCCATGGCATTTTTCTAATCAATCCAGAAATTTTTGTCATATCGGTGGTGCCTGCTTGTTTTTCTACCGCTCCGGCCACCATAAACAAGGCGCCTTTGAATACCGCATGCAATACGGCCAAATATAAGGCTGCCATTACTCCGAGCTTGGTTCCTGTTGATAGAGCAACCACAATATAACCTAATTGAGAAATAGAAGAATAGGCCAATAATCTCTTGGCATCGGTCTGTATCAAGGCATAAATGGTAGCCATGGCAGCGGTAATTCCACCCAGCCAAGCCAATATTTGTGAAAAAACATAAGCATCGGGATTATGCAAAGCATAATAGGTCGCTAATACCAACAGCAATCCGAATACTCCCATTTTTGACATGGCACCGGAAAAAACAGCGGTAAAGGACATAGGACTGTCTGCATAGGCTGACGGTGCCCAAATATGAAAAGGCATAATAGCCGCTTTAATAGCAAATCCCAAAGCAAAAAACAAGGGGATAAAAATATGATTTTCAAAAGAAAACACACCCCCTTTGATGGCAACAGCAATATCAAAAGTGCCATAATAATGGTATATAAATACAATAGCTGTCAGCATAGCATAAGCGCCTATGGCACTAAATATCATATATTTTAAACCTTGAGTTTTTACTTTATAATAGGCATTGTAAATAATTAATAAAAAGGAAGACCAAGTCATGATTTCCCAAAAAATAAAGAAGGAAACAAAATCTTTACTTATTACCACGCCAAACATGCCTAAAACGGTAAGAAGAAAAGCGCCGTAAAAATAACCTAAACGCGCTTTGCCTTTCATATAATCAATCGAATACAAGAAAGATAACAAACTAAGTATCAATATAATGTAAACAAAATATAAGCGTAAAGAAGAAAATCCCCATTTTAATGAAACACCTCCCAAAGAGAAAACCAAATCGGAAGTTTGCGCTAGATAAAAAAGATTTAAAGCAGCAAGCAACATACTTATAAAAGCTATCCAGCCCGTCCATTTTCTGTTGATGCTGTCTATACCAAATGCCAAAACACTGCCGGCAAATAAAATGAGTAATATACTGATAATCGGATTCATATCTAAAATTATTTACTACCTAAAATTTGTTGAACATAATGTGTCTTATCCAATAAAGCCGCTGCCGCTTGATTGATATAGCCGGTTATTATATCGGGATAAATACCAATGATAATTATAAATAGTGCCAAAAAACTCATGGCGATCAGCGCATTTACGGAAGGTTTATGAGCTATATCTTGCATTTCTTCTTTGGCAAAATATATTCTGCCTACCGAACGTAAATAATAGACCAATTCAATAATGGTTACCAATAATATACCTATGATTAAAAAAATCATCTTTTGATCTGAAGCGGCTATTAGAATATAGAATTTACTCCAAAATCCCGAAAAAGGCGGAAATCCTATAATGGCAAAAGCCGCCAAAGAAAATAAAGCGGATACGTAGGGCAACCGCTTATGCATGCCATTTAAACCTTCAAGCCGTTTTTCGCCCGAATTATAAATAAAATAACTACCTGTCATAAATAACAATGACTTAATAACCGCATGATTTAGCATCAAAAACAAGGCGCCAAAAACGGCCAACGGGCTACCTACTCCAAAAGCAATCAACACCAAGCCTACTTGTCCGATACTGGAATAAGCCAGCATACGTTTGAGGTTTTTTTGAGAGACAGCTGCAATTTCTGCCACTAACATTGTTACAAATCCCATTACAATCAAATATTGATGCACACCGGCCACATCAAACAGTGTAAATAATATGCGCACCAATGCATATACGCCTGCAATGGAAACCACAGCGGCAAAGGTGGCACTGGTTGGCGATGGTGCTTGTTCATAAGCATCGGGGGCCCAGCCGTTAAGCGGAAACATTTCGGCTTCTATTCCCAAGGCAATTAAGAAAAATACCAGAGCCGTTATTTTGATTCCCGAAGAAACTTCCGGCATTCGTTCGGCAATTTGTGCCATATTCAAGGTGCCTGTTTGGGTATAAATTAGCAAAATAGCCAGTAGTAAAAAGGTAGAAGCCAAACTCCCTAACAATAAATATTTAAAACCGGCTTCGGCTCCGTTTCTATCTCGATAAAAAGCCGTTAAAGAATAGGCGGTAATACCTACGATCTCAATAAATACAAACATATTAAACAAGTCGCCGGTAATTATCACGCCAATGGAACCGGCAATCATCATCATTTGTAGAATTTCATAATATTTTACTACGCCTCCTTTAAGTGTCCTTTTGAACCGGAAACCATAGAGCCAAATAATGAATCCCATTACAGAAATCATTGCGGCCAAAAAACCTGTAAACGGCGTAAGCACCAAATTGATACCCCAAGGCGGCTGCCATCCTGCAATTACTTCATTGATCATTCCTTGTTTTAAAACTTGTTTCATTAATACAAAGGAAATAATCACATTGTAAAACAATACGATTCCCGGCACTACCCGGGCAGCATCTTTATAAATTTTTGACAAAAGCGGTATAGCAAAGGCTGCCAAAAGAGGGGCTACGATATAGTGAACTGGAGATATTACCATTTCAAAGATTTTATTTGTTCAATATTTGCTGTATGATGGTGCTTATATAAGCGTATAACCAAGGATAAAGCTAAAGCCGTAACGGCAAAACCGATGACAATAGCCGTTAAAACCAAAGCTTGTGGCACCGGATCAACCATTTTATCTGCGGCATTTTCATACCCCGGCGAAAAAATAGGTGCCGTACCGGTTTGAATATAGCCGACTGCTACAAAAAGCAAATGCACACCGGCATCTATAATGGAAAGACCTATGACAATTTTTACCAAATGTTTTTTGAGCAAAACGGCATATAGTCCAATGATAATCAACATAATGGCTGTGCCGTAAACCGCTAAGGTAATCAGGTCTTTATACTTGATAAAAAGTTCGTTAAATTCGTTCATTGACAATTGATTTAAGATTGTTTTCCGGGTTTAATTTTCAATAGTATGTCCAGTATATTAGTCAATTCCGTGCCTACTTTTATACCGATAAAAATATAAATCAGCGGTATTAATCCACCACTGATCAAATCATTTAATGTGCCTACCGAATGGGTATTTTGTAAAAATGAACCGTAAGTAAACAAACCGTATAAACCGGTGGCTACAAAGGCCAGCCCGGCTAAACTTTCCAACCATACCATCAGATTGTGATTGGTATCAAAGCGTTTATAAGTAATCAACATCAACAAAAAACCGGTGGCAATAATAGCGCCTCCTTGAAAACCACCGCCGGGTGTCAAATGACCGTGTATAAAAACGTAGATCCCCAAAAGCAAAATCAAAGGAAATAAAATTTTGGCACCGGTTCGCACCAAACTCGATGAAATTAAAGTGATTCTTTCTTCGGTTTCATCATCTTCTTCTTTACGATATAGAATGCTTGCCAAACCGGTGGCTGCCAAAAACAATACCGTCACTTCTCCCAAAGTATCAAAACCTCTGAAATTGACCACTATGGCTGTGATTGAATTGGCCGTTTGTAAAGTTTCGGGGGATTCCTTTAAATAAAAAGCAGCAACCCTGTCGGGTTGATCCAAATTTCCTCTACGGTCTGCACCAAAAGGGATAGCCCGAAATGTCTGTGCCAGCGTCCATCCTAAAACGGCAATAAATAAGAAAATAATATATCGTTTCATTTACTTATCAAATTTATTAATGTGATTTTCAGTATATTCATCTTCGTTACGTGAGGTGTTACGAATAGTGATAATAAAAATTATGGTTGTCAAAGCAATCCCTATCGCCGCTTCGGTAATGGCCACATCGGGGGCTTGCAATACATAAAAAAAGACCGAAAGCACCACACTGATAATACCGGTTGCCAAGACCGCAAAAAGCAAATCTTTTTGCATAACTGCAAAAATAGCCGCCGCTATTAAAATGAGTGCCATTATGATGAGAAATAAAATAAGTGCCATGGTTTATTGTTTAATCGTTTATCGTTTAATTGTTTTTATCAGTGACTTTCCCGCACGGACGGAATATCTTTTAGTCACTATTTTCTTGTTCCCTGTCAATCAATCAGCCACCTCCTTTACTTTTTCCACTTTTATTTGATTCTTTTTTCTTTGTTGCTTTTCCCGTTCCACTTCTTGTTCATAAGCATCTATTTTCTTTTTAAAAAAGGGTCTTATGCCCCGCCGGTATGAAGCTCTTGCCAGAGCATGTGAACTGAGCGGATTAGAAATTCCGATAAATAAAATAATCACAATCAGTTTTATCATCCAGGACGGTTGCATCAGTCCTACACCCAAAACCACGCTCATAGCACCTAAAGTAGATGCTTTGGTACCGGCTTGCAAACGGTTATATAAATCGGGCATACGGTAAATACCCAAAGCACCGAGAAACAAAAAAATACTTCCCAGCAATACAAATCCCAAGCCTAAATAAGTTAATATATTATTTAATGTATCCATCACAAAGCTTTTTCTATATAACGTGCAATTACAATAATACCGATAAATCCCAGCACAGCATATACCAAGGCTAAATCGATATAGATATAACGCTTAAACAAGTAACCTAATAAAACCAGTCCGGCTATGCCAATTACCGAAAGGGTATCCAGTGCAATGGCTCTGTCGGCAGCGGTCGGCCCTTTTACAAATCGCATGAAAGCCAAAAAACTCCCTATACTGATTAGCACTATTGATATGTATATTATTATGTTCATTTTTTTGATGATTTGATGAATCTTTTATCTGATAAACCGATGACTTTTTGTTTATTGTTTACTTTTTGTTTATTGTTTAATCGTGTAATCGTTTAATCGTGTAATCGTTTAACCGGTGACTTTTTGTTTTTTTATCCTGTCATTTCGATCACAGTGAGAAATCTACTGATATTGTTTGAACTTTCTCCACCCTACTGTCGTTGGAATGACATTTATTAAATTATCATTTCGATACAAACTTGTGAGCGAGAAATCTAAAATCATTATAGCTACAAATTCCTCTGTCACTAGCTACTTCGGAATGAAATTTATATTCACCTTTATTTCAATTAAACGTAACGCATTACGTTTCTACTTATAATTTTTAAAATTTAATTTCTAAATTTATTTTAACTACCATATATTTTCAAAAGAACCTTTTCAAAGGGTTCGGCTATTTCTTTATATATTTCCTCTTTATTTTCGGTAGTTACATCTATCCAATGCACAAAAAAACGGTTATCAATTACATCTATGGTCAAAGTCCCTGGCGTAAGCGTGATACTATTGGCCAAAACCATTTTGGCAAAATCATTGTTCAGCTTGGTTTCAAAACTTACAATACCCGGATTGATGGGCAATTTGGGATTGACCACCCTGCGTGCTACATCAAAATTGGCTTTTACAAGTGCCATTAAAAACACAAAAAAGTATTGAATAAAATAAATAATATGCGAAGGAGTTATCAATACGGGATCACAGCAATTAAAATTCACAACAGTGATATAAGCTACAATTAAACTCAATAAAATCCCCACGATAATTTCAGCCGGTTGTAAAGAAGTGGTAAACGCATACCAAATTAAAAAAATGATGATAAATGTGTATAAAAATCTACCGGTCGAAAAACTTTTTGATGTCATAATATCCTTAATTATTCATATCAAAAATAATAGATACAAACCGGCTTATTTATGAATAAAATCATATTTTTTAAAGATTGCAGTGTATAATCCCAAAACGGCATACAAAATAGTCCAATATTTTGTTTCTTTTTGGCTTTCTCATCGTCGAAAATACTCGACTGTAGGGCTTGCTGAAAAGCTCGGAAGTGCAATAGATTTTTAATTTGTGAATTGCAGATGTATATAGATACTTCAAAATGAACAAGTTGAAAAGATGTTGTGCTTCCGAGCAGCAGAAATATTAAATTTACGCGTTTTACAAGTGTAAGGAATTTTAAGCTTTTATGTGAAAAATCATGCATTTCTTATCGAACACCCGATTGTATTTATATTGAAATTCAACATTTAAGCGTTTTTCAGCAAGCCCGACTGTAGCTATGGCTACTACTGTGTTTTTCTCCTTGACCAAACCAAAAATAACTCAAAATATTTTGGACTATTTTATAAATCAATTTGGTATAATACTTAAATAAAATCGTTCCAAATAAGAATAACTATATTTTTTTTTATACCAAAACATTTTTTTGGACTACTTTATTAAATTGTATTAGTTATTATAAAACAATTTGCCATAATTTTTAAAGAAAAGGTTTAATTAAGTAGAAAAATTTTATTTTTATATGTATTTTTGGAATCATATTATAAATCATAAATTATGAAAAAACAAATCACCTCAAACGATGCCCCTGCTCCCATTGGGCCATATAGTCAAGCTATACAAACAGGCGGTATCATGTTTGTATCAGGACAAATACCAATGAATGCCTTAACCGGCGAGATTATTACCGATAATATTGAATTGGCCACACATTTAGTCATGGAAAATTTGCGTGCCATTCTCAAAGAAGCGGGTATGAATTTTGGCAATGTTGTAAAATCCTCTATTTTTTTAAAAGATATGAATGATTTTACTACCGTCAATGAAATTTACGGCGGCTATTTTAATGGCAAAACACCTCCTCCGGCTCGCGAAACCGTGCAAGTTGCTCGTTTACCCAAAGATGTTCAAGTAGAAATTTCCGTTATTGCCGTAAAATAATTCATAGTTGTATTTTGAAGCTCAAGTTTATTATCATAAATATTCTGATGTTAGGTCTATTACTTTTTTTAGTGGTAAACCATGTCAAGCATTTGCCCGCAAATTCATCAACTCTAATAAAAACAAATAATACTTATAGTAACTTTATTGCCACAATAAAGCCCGGAACAACGACTCTTTATTATAATGATAAAAAACCGGATTTTGCCGAATTTTTTAAATTACATAATATTATGGCACCCCACAAAAACATTTTCAACTTTTATAGGCAAAAACAGACTGTCCAACCTGATTACTATTTGATTAAAGATTTTCATAAAGTGAGACAAAAACAACTATTCGACGGTGATACATTATTGATTAAAAAATTTAAAGACTATAATATCTATCTTATTAAAAATCAACACTAATGCCTTGGCTATTACTCTTATTATATTTGTTAGCTACCTATCTGATTTATACCATCATCCGATATTTTGAGCCCGAAAACGGACTTAAAACCTTAGTCATTTCAGCTACCGTGGTAATTAGTCTTTTTAGCTTGATATTTTTTATAAGTCTGACAACAAATTTACCCTATTGGAGTTTAATTTTAGCAATTTTAGCAGGGCTATTGGGCATAATTTATCATTTACACAAAAAAGGCGGAGGTCTCTATCCTGCAAATATAAATTATAGAGATTGGATGTTTTTTAACTTAATTATTATTTTGGGATTTTGGAAATATAAAGAAGCCATAAGCTTAAGTGGTCGTTGGGATGCTTGGGCTTTTTGGAATCCTCATGCCAAATTTTTAGCCTCTGACAATTGGCGGGAATTATTTAACCCTATTATTGATCATATTCACAGTGACTATCCATTGATGCTGCCCGCTACCATTGCCGGATTTTGGAAATACAGCACTGATACACCTTTGGTGCCTATACTCTTTTCATTTGTTATTTTTTATCTTTTATTGGCCGGTTTGTATGCATTTATAGACAACCGGGCGGTAGGTTTGGCCATAGTGGCATATCTGGTTTACAGAGCCGTTTTTTACAACGAAACTTTTTCTCAATATGCCGATACTTTACAAGCCTTTTATTTCCTGATCAGTGTAGGTGCTTTTACCTATTTCAAAGATAAAGACAAACATTTGATGCTTGTTGCCGGCTTTTTGACTTTTTCCAATATGTGGATTAAAAACGAAGGCATTGCTTTTACCGTCATTTTTGTCATACTAAGTTTCGTATTTTATTTTAGAAACCATCCCCGTCAGTTTAAATATTTTATGGCCGGCGGTTTATTACCGTTAATAATTACAATTTTTTTCAAAATTTACTATGCACCTACCAATGACATTACCGGAAGTATTGACAAAACAATAACACAATTGTTTGATTACAAACGGCTTGTAATAATTTTGAAATTTTTATGGAAAACCATTTATAATTTTTTTCCATTGATTTTAGTGTTAATCATTATGCTTTTTTACAAACAAAAGTATCATTTTAACAATAAAACAGGTTTTGGGGTATTAACCGCAATGTTCGGAACATATATTTTTATTTATATGATTACACCGGCCGGTTTAAATTGGCATTTGTCCACCTCGGCCATCAGATTAATTCTTCAATTGTTTCCCTTGTTTATTTACCTTGTGGTCAATGAAATACTCCCAAAACATACCACTTAATTATTTTCCAATCTTAAACATACAAGGTATCTTAAACTTGTGCAGAATCAAGTAGCCATGAATTTTTAATACCAAAATTTTGATTTATCTTTGTGGTATGAAAATAAAAAAAGCCGAATTCCTTATCAGCAATACAGATGTTAGCAAGGCGCCGCAAGAGCCTTTGCCCGAATATGCTTTTATAGGACGCAGTAATGTAGGTAAATCATCTTTGATAAACATGCTGACCAACCAAAAAAAATTGGCAAAAACGTCCGGTACTCCGGGCAAAACACAATTGATTAACCACTTTAAAATCAATGATGATTGGTATTTGGTAGATTTACCCGGCTATGGTTATGCCAAAACCTCTAAATCATCACGTAAAAAATTTCAAAAACTGATTACCGATTATTTTACCAAAAGACGTAATATGGTCAATGCTTTTGTTTTGGTAGACGCCCGTCATGAACCGCAAAAAATAGATATGGCCTTTATGCGTTGGTTGGGCGAACACGGCATCCCCTTCTCTATTGTATTTACAAAAGCCGACAAATTGAGTAGTAACGAACTGGGTAAAAACCTGCGTAAATATAAAATGAAATTTTTGCAAGAATGGCAAAGTCTGCCCAAAACATTTACCACTTCGGCTACTTCAAAATTGGGAAAAGATGACATTTTAAATTATATTGAACAACTTAATGAAATGGTCAAGGACGAAATACCTAAATTAATGCAAAAACCGGCCAATAAAACTAATAATAATGCAGAATAATAATTTGTTAAAGAAGTATTTATTTCTCAGTATCATCATATTTTCAAACCAATTGTTTGCGCAAAAATTGTTTGAAAATAACAAGGACTTTGATATTTTTAGAAATTACACACGCTGGGGTATTCAACTGGACGGCTTGGCTTATTTTCCCGCTACCATTGACAATCCCGAACATTTTTCATTTCAAAGTCAATATGGCATCGGTTATCAATTTGGCGCCGTTTACAATTTTAGCATCAACAATCATTTCGGGTTGCAAGTCGGTGCATTGGCTGGACAAATGCCTGCTATCAATACCTATTTCATTTTAGATAAAAATGACTTGGGAACCGGTCAAGATTACGAACATAAAACGTGGCCTAGTTACAGTCCCGTATTTAATTTTTCGTTTCCCATATTGTTTGAATACCGTAATTTTAGCATCGATAGATATATCCTTAGTTTAAATGCCGGTATTCATATTGACTATACTTCCGGAGCCACCATTAGAGATACTTACCAAAACTATTATCAAACCACTGTGAACAACCCCGGTGGTTGGGATATTGATTTGGTTGGCAAATTAGGTTGGTATTTTCAATTTAAACCTTTAATGCTACAAACTTCAATTGTATATAAACACCGTTTAAAAGACCAATACACCGGCTATTACAGTTTTGATAACCTGCAAAACTCACCTGCGATTTCAGGCAAATATATCCAAAAAGGCGACTATATCGGATTGAGTTTTGACTTCTATTTTCACAAACGGGCACGTGAAGTAGAAATGGGTTGCCGCGCCAACACCCAAAGCAAACAAGTCAAAAAACGACAAGAACGGGCACGCCGTGAAAAAGAAAAAGCCAGAAAACGACAAGAAAAAATGAAAAAGAAAAAGGCTAAAAAAATGCGTAAAAAGGCCCAAAAGAAATGGATATTTTGGTAATAATACCAATGTAGAAACTGTCTTGCAAGATTGAATTATCTGCCACTCCGAACAAAGTAAGGCATCTTATACTTGATAATCAACAACTTATTGTTTTAATATTATATACATAATTGAAAGACGACCTCTATAAACTCATAATTTCCAATAGCGCAGCAGTAACATCTCAACAATCAAAAATACCAAAGCAGCTATCAGTAGCCAATGCCATAGATATTGTTGCTTAAGAAAAGCTTGTTGTTCAGCGATAAAAGATGCTGCCGAATCGACATGGTGCACCTGACGGGTTTTAGGAAAATCAATAATTTCCAAACTGTTTTCTTGCCTGTTAACATTAAAAGCTATGCTTTTTAGGATTTTATTATTGTAAGTAACCTCATAAATGCCGGCACTACCGGGCAAATTATCTAAAGATAATTGAATGCCATTATACTGATTGATTTGATAAGGAATGAAATCCGATTGTGCATGGCGCAAATGAACCGGTTGATCAGTCTGCACCATATCGGTTTTAACAAAAATATTATTTTTCATATTTAAAGTATAATATAAAGCTTGACGTTTGGTGCGTGCTTTTGATATTTGATAAAACAAAGGCACAATTAACGAAGCCGCCCGGGTAAAATTGGTATTCTCTTCATTTAAAGCCGCATTGACAACATAAATTTGACCCGTTTTATGGTAAAGTTGGACAAAATTACTACGGTCACTGAGTTGATATATCCACTCCCCTTTTCTACTCATTTTAAAATGTTTATTAACAAAAGGATAAGCAAAATTATGCACCTGCTTGGTAAAAACACCGTCAAACAAAGGGTGGTCATAATTAATCCGGTTTAAAAACACCCGGCTTGTGTCAGTGGTTACAGTATTACGTATATGCAAACCGGCTAATAATTTTGAAAGCTCATCGGCTGTCGTTTCGGCAGTAGGTAAAATAACAAGCTGTCCGTATTGCCGCATATATTTATTTAGTAGTTCGAAATAAATATCAGGCAGATTCAAATCTGACAAAATAATCAAATCATATTCATACAAATCATTGTTGCTCAATTGATTAATAGATTTTTTATCTAATATAAATTCATCATTCGTATAAATCTTTTTTAAGTAATCCGGAATGGTTTCGGCTATAATCAAAATGCTGGTTTTCTGCGGTTTATCAATAGTAAAAAATAATTGATTATCAAATTGAAACCCCTTGTCCGTAATAGAAATTTTGCCGTTAATAGCCTGATCTGACGGTAAATCAAAGGTAATTTTTTGTTTTAAGCTATCTTTAAAATCGATAAACGAACGCCACAAAACCGTCTTGTTTTGAACAACTTGCACCGGTGTTTTTAAGCTCCGGTCATTGGCAGACAATTGTATTACCAAATTTATATTTTGCGCTGTTTGATCTTTTATCCATAAACTGTCAACACTTATATTTTTTAAGTCCGGTTGGTGCTTGTCCACAATAAAATATTGCACTGTTGAAGGCAATAAACTGTCACTGATTTTTTCATGAAAAATATTCTGCATATCAGAAGCATACAAAACATTTATACGTGTATTATTTTGTGGATTTATCAAATATTTAATCCTTTTTAATATAACTTGATGCGAAGTGGAAACCGGAGATAGAGAAGCTTCTGACAGTATTGTCATTATTTTTTTTCCGCTGATATCCTTGTATGTGTTATCATTGGTCAAAAAAGTATAAATTTTGTCCTTATCTAAATTTTGTAATAAATCTTGAATATAGACTTGCCAAATATTAGTATTTCCATCCAAAGCATCTAAACTCATGGAATTGTCCAAATATATTAAATTTTGTATTTGAGAAATGTGCAACCGGCCGGCTTTTGAAGGCATATACGGTTTGGCAAAAGCCAGTATCAAAGCTGTAAAAGCCAATAAACGCAAAAACAAAATCAGTAATTCTCTCAGTAAACGGCTTTTTCTGGATTTAATTTCCAATTCGTGCAAAAAATCGACATTGGTAAACAGTTCGGTTTTAAATTTTCGCCATTTGACCAAATGAATAATAACCGGAATCAATAACAAAAACAAAGCGTATAATATGGCAGGATTTTCAAATTTCATAAGCTCAATCCAATATAACACCGTCTCTCATTACAAGTTTGCGATCAGACATGCCGGCCAATTCCTCATTATGTGTCACAATAACAAAAGTCTGATTAAAACGGTCTCTCAAATCAAAAAAAAGTTTGTGTAGTTGTTTGGCATTTTCGCTATCCAAATTACCACTGGGTTCGTCGGCCATAATAACAGCCGGATTATTAACCAAGGCTCTGGCTACCGCCACCCGTTGTTGTTCGCCACCCGATAACTTGGCCGGTTTATGATGCAAACGGTCAGACAAGCCAAGTAGTTGTAATAACTCGGTAGCTTTGGCATCGGCTTTTTCTTTGGACATACCGGCAATATAAGCAGGAATGGCCACATTTTCTACAGCGGTAAATTCGGGTAATAATTGATGAAATTGAAAAATAAAACCAATCTGTTTGTTCCTAAACTTTGATAAATCTTTATCGTTCATTTTTTTTAAATCGGTATTATTTATCTGTAATTGATAATCTTGATTTGTGGGACGGTCTAAAGTGCCAATCAGTTGCAGTAAAGTGGTTTTGCCGGCACCCGATGGGCCTACTATAGAAACAACCTCACCTTTTTTGATATGCAAAGAAACACCTTTAAGCACTTCAAGATCACCGTATTTTTTATGCAAATTTTCTGCTTTAATCATTCGTAATTTCTAATAATTTAGTTTTATTGCAACAAATTTACATTTATTTTTTTGAATACATTGCATAAAAAAAGCGCGATGAAAACATCACGCTTTAAAAGTGGGTTCTGCCGGGTTCGAACCGGCGACCCCCGCCCTGTCAAGGCGATACTCTGAACCAGCTGAGCTAAGAACCCTTGTTTTTTGTGAATGCAAATATAATATTTTATTTTGTTATTCCGCTACTGTATTATATAATTTTTTTTGTTTTTCTCTCATGTATAATATTTTTTAAAAATCTAAATAAAAAATAAATAATTCTGAAAATTTAAAACAAAAAAACAAAACATTAACAATAATATATTTGTAAATGTTAAAATATGCAGAAATATCACTAAAACAACCTGTTTTATAAACATTTGCTATAATTTTGCTTATTAGATTACTATTTAAAAAATACTTACTTATGAAAAGAATTACATTTTTGGGCATTATTTTATTAAGTCAAATAACTTGGGCGCAAGTAGGTATTAATAATGATGCTTCGGCCCCGGACACTTCGGCTATGTTAGATATCAAATCCACTTCAAGTGGCTTACTAATCCCGAGAATGACTGCTGCAGACAGAGACAATATCGGCAATCCAGCTACCGGATTAACCGTTTTTGTTACCGACAACAACAGTTTTTACTATTATGACGGGGCACAATGGGTAAACCTTTCTACACAACCCGATGAAGACTGGAAAGTTGAAGGTGACAATATGTACAGCTTACCTACAGGTAATGTTGGTATTGGTACATCAACACCGGCTGTAAAGTTAGAAATTAATGGAGATATACGTGGCAATCAAAATGGTGCCTTGCGAATTAATACAGGTAACGGCTATGTTGATGTAGGTCCGGCTAATACCGAATGGGCTCATTTTTTAACTGATCGCAGTAAATTTTATTTTAACAAAAGAGTGACAGTTAACGAAGGTATCATCAGCTCTTATGATGAAGATCTACAATTAGCAACCCAACAAACCACCCGTTTAACCATTTCTAACGATGATGGTAACGTTGGCATTGGTATTGCACCACAAACCGATGCATTTGTAGCAGCACAATCCGACCAATTTAATAAAATAGGTAGTTTTAGCGGAACAAGAACCACTAATGATGATATTGGTGTATATGGTGATGTTTCTGTAACCGACTGGTATGGTTACGGCGGCTTGTTTAAAGGTGGGTGGATTGGAGTCGAAGGCACCGTTAGCCCCACAGGAGACCACACATATTTTGGAATGGTTTCTTCTGTAAATGGTGGAAGTGGCACAAATATCGGTTATTATTCTTCAGTAACAGGCAGTGGAGAAAAATATAATTTTTATGGTGACAATGCCATTGAGAATGATAACGGTTATATTGCTTATTTTAACAACAATGATGATAACGGTATAGCCTTAATGGCAAACGGATCAAATACATCAACCAATTATTTTTTAAGCTCAGGAAGTGGTATCACAGCTAACGGAAAATTAGTTGCCATTTCGGCTTTTTCAGAAGAAGATGACACCGACACCACAATAATTTATGCTTCTTATGAAGGTGATGGTAATTATGCCGATGCAACTGCTCTTTATGGCAATTCTACACCTAGGGATAATTGGGGATACGGTGTAAAAGGAATTGGTGGCTATATGGGTGTTTATGGTGAAGCAATCAATGGTTTTGCCGGTATTTTCGGTAAAGCAAGTGGCAATACCACTTATGCAATATATGCTGATGGAGACACCGGTGTTTCGGGCACAAAATCTTTTGTTATTGATTATCCTTTAGATCCGGAAAATAAATATCTCAAACATTTTAGCATAGAATCTAATGAAGTGCTCAACGTATATAGAGGTAATGTTACCTTGGATAACCATGGCAAAGCAGAAGTAAGTTTACCGGAATATTTTACGGCTATTAATAAAAATTTTAGCTATCAATTAACCCCGGTAGGATCCCCGTCTCCGGGCATATATATTGCCAAAGAAATTAACAGTTCCGGTAAATTTGTTATTGCGGGAGGTCAGCCCGGACAAAAAATTTCTTGGTATGTTTATGCAGAAAGAAATGATCCATATCTACAAAAATATCCTAAAAAACGGGAAAATATAATTATTAAAAATTCTAAAGAAAAGGGGAAATATCTTATGCCTGATTTATATAATCAACCGAAAGAACAAGGTATAAATTATAGCAACTTAAAAAAATCAAAAATTGTAAAATCAAAAAAAATCAAAAAACCTGTCTTAATAAACAAAAAGCATAATTGATAAATTTAATTTTAAATGTTAAGATAATTTAAGCTACTCTTTTTTGGGTAGCTTATTTTTTAATCAAAAAATTGTATTTTAGCGCAAAACTATTCATATATGACAACCAATCAAAGCCAAAATCAAAACCAAGCGGAGCTTATGGGACATCCCGTAGGCTTATTTGTTTTATTTTTTACCGAAATGTGGGAACGTTTTAGTTACTACGGTATGCGAGCCTTATTAATCTTGTTTCTAACAGCCAAAATCATGGAAGGCGGTTGGGAATGGGAAAAGAAAGAGGCTTATGCTTTATATGGTTGGTATGTTATGCTGGTTTATTTTCTGCCAATGCTGGGCGGTTGGCTGGCCGATAACAAATGGGGACATGTCAAAACGGTTATTGTAGGGGCATCTATTATCACAGCAGGACATGCCGCTTTGGCTATTGCAGATATGGATATTGGTATGGATTTGAGCTTTGTGTTTTATATCGGCTTACTTTTGTTGGTAATAGGAACCGGCTTGTTTAAACCCAATATGTCGTCAATCGTCGGTAAAATGTATCCGCCGCATAGTAATAAAAAGGATGGCGCTTATACTATTTTTTATATGGGTGTCAATTCTGGTGCATTTATCGGCACTTTATTAGTAGGCTGGATTGGCGAACATTACGGCTGGAAGTTCGGTTTCGGATTGGCCGGTATTTTTATGTTATTCGGGTTATTACAATTTTATTTTGCCCGCAATGTCTTTGGCGAAGCGGCTAACAAACCCCAACCTAAAAAAATAGACTTGCCCGAAGAAGAACTCAAAAAAAGAGTTCCTTTTACCATGTTTGAACAAATATTGGCCGGCACCGGCATCGTTTTTGCCCTTACTTGGGTGGTACATGGTATATTTAAAGTCATAACCAGAGGAAAACATTTTCTGCCCGAAAATTTATTTGAACTAAACCTCTTTGATGAACATTTTATATTTGGCTTTGCCGATATTTTATTTCCGGTATCCTTACTGGTATTTACGTTTTTAGGATTAAAAAGATTGGTAAAATATGATCCTGTAGAGCGTGACCGGCTTAAAGTCATTTTTATCATTGCATTTTTTGTCATTGCCTTTTGGGCCAGTTTTGAACAAGCCGGCACCACTATGACTATTTTTGCCCGCGATTATACTTCCAGAGTGCTTACCGACCATTGGGCGTTGATATACAAAATAGTTGATACCATAGTGTCTATAGTGCCTATGTTGGTATTGACCTATGTCATTTATCAATTGGCTACCAAAATCTTTCATAAGTACCCTCTGACAATTCTGTTCACCTCCATTAGCTTTTTGATTATTTGGGGCTTGGTTATTGCCAGAGTCTATGACAAACTACATGCAGACAGTCCCATAGTTGATACTACCTGGTTTCAAATTTTAAATCCTGTATTTATCATTTCCTTAGCACCACTTTATTCAAAAATTTGGCAACGTTACAAATTGTCTGCTGCGCAAAAATTCTTTATCGGATTTATCTTTTTAGGCAGTGGCTTTGGCATGTTAGCCCTGGGCGCCTCCGGTATTCCTATTGGCGCAAAAACGGCGGCCGTCAGCATGATTTGGCTCCTTCTCGCCTATTTGTTACATACTATGGGCGAATTGGCCATATCGCCGGTTGGCTTGTCTTATGTCAGTAAATTGGCACCTTTGCGAATGACCGGTTTTATGTTCGGTATATGGTATATTTTTACCGGTTTGGCTAACAAATTATCCGGCATCATGGCCGAAGCTTCCGATGGTATTGCCGACAAGTATGGGATTTCGACTTTTTTCTTGATTTTTACTATTGTGCCAATTATGGCCGGTGTATTTATTATGTTGCTCAATCCGTTCTTAAAAAAATGGATGCACGGTGTGGAATAATTGTATCAAACCGTTATATTTTATTGTATTTGCTCACTCGCAAATGTAATAATTTTATCAAATGAATCATTGATGTCAAACCAATGAATAGCTTGATTTTTTCTAAACCAAGTCAATTGACGTTTGGCAAAACGGC
>JAMOMQ010000007.1 GCA_027066995.1 Flavobacteriales bacterium | reverse complement strand
ATTGGCCGGTAGCATTCGCGACGGTGTCGGATTGGCAGACCGTGTTAAACAAGCCAAGCAGATTAGCAATGCTTTGATTTAAATTCGTTGTTGTCTCAATAGAGTGAATCAGCTGTCATTCCGAATCCCGCAAGTGCGGGATGAGGCATCTTAAGACTGAAAATAAATAGTTTAACAATTTATTTTTTACTAAAATTATTTTTAATAGGCCTTTAGAGACAACCTAATTTCTTTTTGACGCGGATAACGCGGATTTAACGTATTTACGCGGTTATTCTTTTTTGCGAAGCAAAAATATATCAGCGACAATCAGCGTAATCTGCTATAAATCTGCGTCTAATACCAAATTGGTTAAAGTAACCTTATCTTATACTATTAATTAGTGAAGCTATTCCCAATATAAACATAATTATAGCCAATAAGAGTTTAAAATTTTTGGCAACAAATTGTAATTTACTTAAAAGTTTGCTCGCATGTTTGGCATAAATACTTAAAATGCTGAAAGCTCCTAAAACAGCTCCCAATACAAAAGCTGAAATAAAGGGTTGTTTGAGGATTACCAAGCCTTTTAATTCCAATAAGGCAGTATAAGTAAAATAAAAAGGAATGGCCAACGGATTGATTAAGGAGACGAAAACGCCATACCCAAAACTACTTTTGATACTAAATCTCGGTGTTGTTAATACTTGTTTTCGTTGCCGGTATTGTTTTAAAAATATAAAGCCTAATAAAAAAAATACCAATACGGCTATTTTTGAAAATCCGGTGATAATTTCTCTGTGTTCTTTGATATAATTCGCTCCCAACAGTGCTATATGTGCTTGTAAAACAATAGGAAAAACAGCCCCTAAAGCAAATTTATAAGCATTTTTATATCCGCGGTCAATAGCAGTGTTTAAGGTTGTCATCGTCAATAATCCCGGAGACATCAGTCCGGCAAAAGCCATAAAAAATCCTATTATTATGTGATATAATATTTGAAAAATATTTGACATCGGATTTGATTTTGATGCATTAATATACCAATTTTACTTTATTATACAAGGGTAAAACAGTAATGAGATTGTGTCAAAAGTGTTTTTTTTAATAATAATTTAGTCGTTAAGCTGCTGATTTTTATGAAAAATATTTTTTTATTTATTTAAAATAACAGATTGTTCAATCTCTTGAGACGGCTCTGCTAATTTTTTGTATTTATTCGTTCCTTTTAATGATTTTTATAATATTCCGTTTTAAAAGTACTCATAGGTTGTAAGTTTTTGATCTGAATATAAAAGCATTTGTAGCCTCCATACTTAGATAATTTTGAACCGAAATCTCTTTTTGGAGCTTTATCTACTTCATTACTTGTTGCCCATCCGGCAATAAATGCCTTTGTTCCTGCAATAATCTTATCGGCTCTTTTATCTTTAACATCCAAAATAATTTGAACATAGTAAGGCGGTTTTCTTTTTAAAGCATAGTCTTCTCTCACTAATAGGTTTAATGTGTCTCTAAAAGGAAATGCAGAAGTTTTGATTTCAATATCAACAAAATCAACGTCCCCTTTATTTTTTCCTACCCTATTTTTTCTCCAATCGTTATACATATATTGTGCAAAAGCAAATTCTCCTAAAATACCCGTTAAGGTATCAATTTTTGAAGCCACTGTTCTATTTACTTTTACACTTTCAATGAATTTTTTAGCTTCATTTATCATTTCTTGAGTAATGATAATAACCGGATATGTTTTCATAATTTTTTATTCTTTTTTAAATAAAACAATTCTGTTGGAATTAGTGCCTTTATTATTATTTTTTATTCCCCAAATATTGGCGGTCTTAGTAAAGTTTTGTTCGTTTATAATGACACCAAGCAAATTAAATCCGGCTTTTATACCTAATGGCACCACAAATTCCTCTAATTTTATTTTACCGTTTTTAATCTCTCCCACTTCAAAAGCTACATAACCACCTTGTTTTGTTATTCTAAACAATTCGTCAAAAACTTTCTGCATAACATTTGTCCAATTATCAATGGTTTTTGACATGGTTATTTTTTTCTCGACTTCATTAATATCAATACCGTTAAACCAACCTCTTAACCAATTATCTTTTGCATATTGCACAACATCTAAAAAAGGCGGGGAAGTTACGGTAAGTTGCACATAATTATCAGATATTTCATTGGTTTCTCTTGCATCTTTATTGAGAAATATAGCCGTTTTGTGTATTTTATTTAATTGTTTTTGTTGTAGAGGCGTTATATTTTTAATGAGTGATTTGGTTTTTTTTAAAATAAGTTCTTTGACATTTTTATATTCAGGTTTTTGGTTTCGCTTTTCATTGATTTTTATTTGCCTATCGGGCAATACCGCTTGATTAGGCGGCATAGTATAAACAGAGAAAAAACCTTTTGAATGTCCTGTTAGTCTATTTGTAGCCACCATTCTAATCCATTTATCAAATTCATTTAAATCATTATTCTTTTCTTTATTTAAAATATAATTCCTAAGAGAAACTATTTCACTTTCGGTATCGGGGTGATAAAACATAGATAAATCAATGTCGGCTTTTAAGCCTTTTTTAAAAGGAATATTTTTTAAATATCTTTCTAATTTTTGAAAATCCGGAATTAGTAACCTTGGTTCAGCCAATATGCTACTTAAAGGATTTATATCATTACCGATTACTTGTCTGTTTATTAAAGCCGCTTCAATAATGGTGGTGCCTCTACCGAGAAAAGGATCATAAACAAAATCATTTTCTTGGGTAAGTTGTTTAATAAAAAAATGTGGTAATTGTGGTTTAAAACAAGCTCTATAAGAGACTTCATGTAAAGAATTAGCTTGTCTTTGTTTAGAAGTCCAAAATTCATTAATATAATAGGTTACATCTAAATCATTTATTAATTTGGTTTGTATTGTAGTTTTGTTTTTTTTGGTGCTTTCATATCCGGAAGGCGTATTATCAATATCATTTAATTCGAACTTTTCTAAAAACTCCAAAAAGATAGTATTCATTTTTATTAATTTATTACACAAAGATAATGGAATTATTTATCTTTCTTTTTCAACGGCTAAATCCGGGAAAAGTATCTTAATATGTTTGAAAATATATATTTATAGAAAAATACATAGGACTAACACACAAGCCCGGTTTAATATAAATTTGTTGCTACGCAACATTGTTTTTTTGACGCGGATAACACGGATTTAACGGATTTATGCGGTTCTTCTTTTTTGCGTAGCAAAAATATATCAGCGGTAATCAGCGTAATCTGCTATAAATCTGTGTCTAAAATTTTTCCGTATCAGCTTAATAACTAACATATAAACCGGTAAAAGCATAAAATTCCTTCTATTTGTAAAACGCATAAATTCTATATTTCTGCTACACGGAAGCACAACATCTTTGCAACTTGTTCATTTTGAAGTATCTATATATATCTACAATTCACAAATTACAAATCTATTACACTTCCGAGCTTTTCAGCAAGCCCTATTTACGGCGTTTCTTTTTTTTAGGCACAAATTTACTGCCCCGTGTTGTCGGGTCAATGCGATGTTGCAATTCTTTAATCTGGTCGGCAAACATTTTCTTTTTGTCCAATTCTTTAGCCTCACGCAACAAATTAATTGCTTCACGGTTGCGTTTTTTGGCTATCGCAACACCGGCCAAGTTAAGTTTTGCCATGGCTTTATCATGATCCATCATTAAACCGGTTGATAAGGCTTGTCTAAAATATTTTTCTGATTGTGAGATATTATGTCTTTGCATTAAAGTGCCTTTAAGTAAGTAATAATAAGCTTCTTGAGGTTTAATCAATTGGGCTTTCGGATTTTTAATTTTGTCAAGCCATTTGGCAGCACCGTCCATGTCTTCTTTGCGTAATCTTAAAAAAGCCATGAGTAAATATTCGTTTCTGACATAAAAAAATAATACGATTAAAGTAGCAATTATCAAGGCAATACCATTACCGATATAGCCTTCGGTAAATTGCCAAATTGCTATTACAAAAATAATAACGGCCGTGGCTAATTTTATGTTCTTATGCATGTTTTTCTCTTTTTTTGATTTCACTACAAAAATACGATTTTTAATGAATTGGCATAGACCATTCAAAAAATATATTTTATAACAAAATGGCATACAAAACAGTCCAATATTTCGTCCCGAAACTTCGGTTTTTTTTGGCTTTCTAATCGTTAAAAATACTCGACTGTAGCTAGGGCTTGCTGAAAAACGCTTAAATGTTGAATTTCAACATAATACAATCGGGTGTTCGATGAGAAATGCATGATTTTTCACATAAAAACTTAAAATTCCTTACACTTGTAAAACGCGTAAATTTAATATTTCTACTGCTCGGAAGCACAACATCTTTTCAACTTGTTCATTTTGAAGTATCTATATACATCTGCAATTCACAAATTAAAAATCTATTGCACTTCCGAGCTTTT
>JAMOMQ010000006.1 GCA_027066995.1 Flavobacteriales bacterium | reverse complement strand
TTTTCGGCTTCTTGCATGTCTTGCGTAAAGATGGCAGATGACAATCCTTGTGGCACATCGTTGTTTATGGCAATGGCATTTTCTACATCGCCACTATATTTTATCAAGTAAACAATCGGTGCAAAGGTTTCTTCTTGCACTATTTCAAAATGATTTTCGGCTTCGGCAATGGCAGGCACTACATAAGTTCCGGTTTCAAATCCGGGACCTTCCAATATTTCGCCGCCGTAAATCATTTTGCCGCCTTCTTTTTGTACTTGTTCAATGGCATATTTAAACTGATTAACCGCATGAATATCGTGCAAAGGTCCTACCAATGTGTTGGGGTCGAGCGGATTACCGATTTTTTCTTTGATTTTTTTGTAAGCATCGACCATTTTGTTTTTGAACTCGTCGTAAATATCTTCGTGCAAAATGATGCGTCGGGTCGATGTGCAACGTTGTCCGGCGGTTCCCACGGTGCCAAATACGGTGGACATCAACGCCATATTCAAATTGGCTTTGGGAGTTACAATTACGGCATTGTTACCGCCCAATTCCAAAATGGTTTTACCCAATCGTTTGCCTACGCGTTCGCCTACCCGTTTACCTACGGCGGTTGAACCGGTCATGGAAATAAGCGGGATACGTTTGTCGTCTAAGAAATTGTCGCCCATTACCGACGAACGACCGATAATTAAATTAAATACGCCTTCGGGCACATTGTTTTCTTTCAATACTTTTTCAATGATTTTGTGCGAAGCGATAGCGGTAAGTGGTGTTTTAGACGAAGGTTTCCATACCACTACGTCGCCTGCAGTGATAGCCAAAGCGGTATTCCACATCCACACGGCTACCGGAAAGTTAAAAGACGAGATAATCCCCACAATTCCCAGCGGTTGATATTGCTCCATCAAACGGTGCATGGGGCGTTCCGACTGCAAATTAAAGCCGTTCATGGTTCGGGCTTGTCCTACGGCAAAATCACAGATGTCTATCATTTCTTGCACTTCGCCCAAACCTTCTACATAAATTTTTCCCATTTCGTAGGTTACCAAAGCGCCCAAATCTTCTTTGGCTTCGCGCAGTGCATTACCTATTTGACGCACCACTTCGGCACGCACGGGGGCGGGTGTCATTCGCCATTCTTTAAAAGCCGCTTGGGCGGTTTGCATTACTTTTTCGTAGTCGTCCATAGTGGCGGTTTTGACGCTGGCAATCAGCGAGCCATCCACCGGCGAATACGATTTGTTTATTTTTCCTTCGGTGTCATACCAAACCGTTCCGGTGCTGACACCTTCGTTAATCTCTTTTAAGCCGAGACGTTTCAATACGTCTTGTATGTTGATTGTTTTGCTCATTATTTTGGTTTTTATTATTTTCTAATTCTTGGTTAATTTCTATAATAATTTGGTCAATTTGTTCGTCGGTAAAGCCTTTTTCTTTACAAGCATCTTCAATAGTGCCCCAAATAGGCTCGCCGCAGCGAATACATTTAATACCCTTGACACGCAAAAATTCTTCGGCAAAGGGATAGTCTTCTACCAAATCTTCAATGGTCATGTCTTTTTCTATTTCCATAAACATATTTGTTTTAAGTTGTTTTTTTCTGTCATTCCGAAGCGAACTTGTGAGCGAGGAATCCGTTGCCCCAAAATATTAAGATTCCTCATTGCTTCGCTTTCTTCGGAATGACCTTTTTTTTGGTGTGGTAAAAATAAGCATTTTTTTTCTAAAAACTAAAGACAAAAAACAGCTCTTAAGTATGTCATTAATATGGGCGTGTCCCTTCCTGATACCAACCGCCCAAGTCCCCGGGTCGGGCTATCCGCTCGTAGTTGCCAAAAGTATCAGCCACAAAACCTACGCCCTGTGCGAGCTTCCTCCGGTCGCTGCACAAGACTTGTTTTGTATGGCAGCCCCTTATGGCAAGCTACCGCTACTATCCCTCACGCCATAGTTATACCCAATCGATTTAATGATTTTATAATCAGTAAGTTATATTGTTTTAAAATTTTTGTTATATCGAACTCACATTAAATACAATCAAATAAAAGAAACAACTATTAATCGGCATACAATGATACTTATAAAAATTGTGCTTGATTTAAAATGTCTTTAAACTGCATTTTTATATCTTGCGCAGCATCATAAATCATTTGCTCCGAAGTAGGAAAAGGTATGCGACGTTCTTTTAAAAAGTCAATATACTCACGGCGTATGGCTCTCTTATCACCCGAATAGGTTGCAAAAGTATGTTCAAAGACATATTTGCTTTGCAAAGGAAAATTATCTATCCGTTGACCTGTGCGGTTATCAATAACTTCAGCTTGTGCCACAACTTGTGCTTCTTTATACTGTTGGTATAAATGCACCTTACTGCGTATCTTAACCATACGCGGTATTTTGATAGGATTGCCTAAACTGTCTTTGACTATACGGCCGTTGGCATCTTTTTGATAGGTATAGCCATCTTGTATCTCTTTTTCTTCAATCACTTCTTTATCTCGCTCTTGGTCAGGCGACAGATTAATTTGTTTAAATTTTAATTTAATGGTATAGTCATACTGCTTGCCCGCTTGTTTTTTATTATGATAATCCACCCAAAAATTACTGGCACCATATGAACTGAAATTGAGCAATTCGTCTTGCAATTTTTTGGGAATTACTTTATTGGTTTCATTGACAATTTTTACCAACGCATATGTCATACCGCGCTCATGCGCTTGCTGCATTAGTTGCGATACATCTTTATAGCCGGTATCTATTCTATCCAACTCGTCCAATATATCATAGGCTTGCCGTATATCCGCTTTATTATGACTCTTAAGCAGTATTTTGGCTTTTTTATACAAATGCGCTACCAAGTGCTGTTTGGCATTGATAATTTTATCGGTATAGTCTTCCATGGCAAAAGTCACTTGCTTGTTTTGCTTGACCAAATACAAAGGTAATACCGGCTTAATTTTATCTTGGCGCGTATCGAGTAATAAATAAGTCTCATAAATTTGTCGCCATTTATCCGGATTGGGATCTTTAGAGAGTTTATTAATCAGATCCTTATCACGTTCAACGGCCTTATCATAAGCTTCTTTAAGCAATTGCACATAAGGATCGGCACTTTTTTTACCTTTTTTCTTTTTAATTTTTTCCAGAGATAAATCGATAGCTTGGTCAAACTGACCCGAATAAATGGCATTTTGAATTTCTTTGACATTACCACATGATGATAATAATAAAACCATCAAGCCGGATAAAATAATTTTTTTCATAAGATTTAATTTGGTTAAAGTCTTTCAAAGATAATACCATTTATGTTAAAAAACAAAAAACCGTTTGATTGATTTCAAACGGTTTAAAAATTTAAGATATATACTTTTTAGAAATAAAAAACAATATCGATAGCCAAATGTTTGGGAATTATTTTCACTTGATCATCGGCACTAATGTCGGTAAAACCTAAATGATAAGAGAGTCCCAAACCTATGCTGCCAAAATCCAAATCATATTCGGCGCCGGCACCTGCCATAAAACTCATACCAAAGGTATTGATCGTATCTTTAACATCAACTTCGTTACCTTCAGCTTTAGCTTTGGCGGCTACATTCAAATCAAAAGTGCCACCAAAAAAACCGGTAATATGCACATTGTCAGTTACTTCTTTACTTCGTAATTTTAAAGCCAAAGGTATTTCCAAGGTGGTTACTGACATATCGGTTGCGTCACTGTCAAAAGCTTTACTGTGAATTAACAAACCTGAATGTAAATAATAATTATCGGCAAATTGATAATCGGCCAACAGACCTCCTTTCCAGCCCAATCCGCCTGAGCCGTCTTTGTCGGTCACCCATTTGTCATCGGCATCTTTATATTGCAACTTATTAAAATTAATGGTCGGCGCCAGTGTCAATCCTATTTTAAAATCTTGTGACCATGCCGATATACTTACAAACAAGGCTAACAATACAACAATTTTTTTCATATCTTTATTTTTTTAAATGATTAATCTCTTAACAGCAAAGATGCATATTTTTTTATAATTATACAACCTATGGACTGGGATTCTGCTTTACAACAATTTAAATTATTCTTAAAATTAGAAAAAAAACTGTCGGACAACAGTATAGCTGCTTATTTGAACGATGTTCAAAAATTAAAAAAATACAGTCAAAATTTTGACAAAAAACCTCAGCCAAATGATTTACAATCATCTGATATACAAGATTTTATTTACAAAATTTCGGAATTTATATCACCACACACCCAAGCACGACTGATTTCCGGTTTGCGTTTATTTTATAAGTTTTTAATGCTAGAAAACGTCATTGCAACCAATCCTGTAGATTTACTGGAATCGCCAAAACTGCAACGCAAATTGCCCGATGTATTGAGTTTGGACGAAATAGACCGGCTTATTGCAGCTATTGATTTATCTACCTCAGAAGGAGAACGCAACCGCAGTAT
>JAMOMQ010000005.1 GCA_027066995.1 Flavobacteriales bacterium | reverse complement strand
TTTGGGACTGGCTGATGATCCGGCAGTGATCGAAGCTTCAAAAAAAATGATGAACTTTCGCGGTTACGGTATGGCATCCGTCCGCTTTATATGCGGTACACAGGACAAGCATAAAGAATTGGAACAAAAGCTAGCCGGATTTTATCAAACGGATGATACCATACTATACGCAGCCGCCTTTGATGCCAACGGTGGGGTTTTTGAACCCTTATTCGGACCCGAAGATGCTATTATTTCGGATGAACTCAATCACGCTTCTATTATTGACGGTGTCAGACTAACCAAAACAGCTCGTTACCGTTATAAAAATAATGACATGGCCGACTTGGAAGCCAAACTCAAAGAAGCCAATGCCGCCGGACATAGATTTAAAATAATAGTCACCGATGGCGTTTTTTCTATGGACGGTGTGGTGGCACAATTGGATAAAATTGTAGCTCTGGCCGAAAAATACGATGCACTGACCATGGTAGACGAAAGTCATGCCGTAGGCGTTTTGGGCAAAACCGGTCGCGGCACCGTGGAATTAAAAAATGTCATGGGACAAATAGATATTATTACCGGCACCCTCGGCAAGGCCTTAGGAGGTGCCATGGGCGGTTATACCACCGGACGTAAAGAAATTATAGAAATGTTACGTCAACGCTCACGCCCTTATCTTTTTTCTAATTCTTTAGCTCCCGAAATAGTAGGCGGCGCCTTAAAAGTTTTGGATATGCTGACAGGCAATACCGGCTTAATTGATCAACTGCATTGGAATACAAATTACTTTAAAGAGGGCATGACACGCTTAGGTTTTGATATAGGCCACAGCGAATCTCCCATAATTCCGGTTATGCTTTACGATGCCAAATTGTCACAAGATATGGCCAACGAATTACTAAAAGAGGGTATTTATGTTATCGGTTTCTTTTTTCCTGTAGTTCCCAAAGGAAAAGCCCGCATCAGAGTGCAATTATCAGCTGCCCACACCAAAGATCACTTGGATAAAGCATTGTCCGCCTTTGAAAAAGTGGGAAAAAAATTAGATATTATTTAAAAATCATTTTTTTTAAATATATTTTTATTATTTTTGCTATAAATATTATTAAACTATATAAGGATATGAAAAGATTAAATCAATTATTATTAGCAGTAATAGTGCTTGCCACTGTTACATTAAATGCTCAAGACAAGAACAATCCATGGTTGGTAAAAGTTGGATTGAATGCTGTGGATTTTTATCCCACAGGACAGCAAAGCGACTTTGGCTTTGCCAGCGATCAATTGTTTAAAGATTACTTCAATTTTGACCACTACAATGCGGCTTATGCCATTTCTGACATTAGAGTCGGTCATTATTTAGGTAATAAATTCAGCCTCATAGGCTCAATTAAATTAAACAAAATTACCCAAATGGGTGATAATGAAACCAATACCGGTTTATCATTTATCAATCCTAATTTAGATGTTAAATACAGCATCTGCAAAGAAGATAAAAGCTTACAACCTTATATTTTTGCCGGTGGCGGTTACACTTGGCTTGATAAACAAGACGGTGGTAACTTAAACGCCGGTTTAGGTTTAGAGTATTGGTTTAATGACAATATCGGTTTTTATGTTGAGTCTGCTTATCATCATACTTTTGATGTAAATGTAGCACCCTATTTCCAACATGGTGTTGGTATTGCCGTAAAATTCGGTGGTGTTGACACTGACGGCGACGGCATTTTTGACAAAGACGATGCTTGTCCTACCGTAAAAGGTTTGCCTGAGTTTAACGGTTGTCCCGATAGCGACGGCGACGGTATCATCGACTCTAAAGATGCTTGTCCCGATGTAGCCGGTAAAGTTGAGTTTAACGGTTGCCCCGATACTGATGGCGACGGCATTATCGACTCTAAAGATGCTTGCCCCGATGTAGCCGGTGTTGCAGCCTTAAACGGATGCCCCGATGCTGACGGCGACGGTGTAACCGATGCTAAAGATAATTGTCCTCAAGTTGCAGGTCCTGTGGCTAACCAAGGTTGCCCTTACCCTGATACTGACAAAGACGGTGTGTTGGATAAAGATGATAAATGTCCCGAAGTAGCCGGCCCTGTAGCTAACCAAGGCTGCCCCGAAGTTACTAAAGAAGTTCAAAAACAATTGAATGACTATGCCAAAGTTATTTACTTTGACTCAGGAAAAGCTTCTTTCAAACCTAAAACTATCGAAACTTTAAATAAAGTAGTTGAAATATTAATTCAATATCCTACTGCCGAATTTGATGTTGAAGGTCATACAGACAGTGTTGGTAGCGCCAAATTTAACATGGCTTTATCTCAAAAAAGAGCAGAAGCAGTTGTTAACTACTTAAAAGAACACGGTGTTAAATCTAAATTAAATGCCAAAGGTTATGGTGAAACCAAACCTATTGCATCTAACAGAACCAGAGCCGGACGTGCTAAAAACAGACGTGTTGAAATTAACTTGGTAAAATAAGTTATTAATAAATAAGTATTTTAAAACCGGGCCTTATGGTCCGGTTTTTTGTTTTATACATTATAAGAAATGGACTTTATGTAATTTACTCCTTTTTATACAATTAATAGGTTACAACCACGTACATCCGATTGATCAAAACGACCCAAAATTTCAAAATGCTCATTGTCAATATGCCGGCCTAAGTCTTGCGTAGCTATAAAAGCACACGAGTGATAGTTGGCCAAATCTATTACACTAATGCCTCCGGTTTTACCTTGGGGTAAATAACTCAAAGGATCTTCAGTGTCTCTTATCAATATTTTTTGCCAAGGTGGCGATCTAAAAATACCGTTCCCTTTTGAATAAGATTGACTCAGTAGCTCGGTCATGCCATATTCCGAATGTATTTGGTCTACCCCGAAACCTTTGGTTAAATATTGGTGCAATTCTTCTCGTAACATTTCTTTACGACGCCCTTTCATACCACCGGTTTCCATAACAATGGTACTTTTTAATTGAAATTGATGCTTGCTCACTAAATCCAACAAGGCATAAGAAACACCTATTAATAAAACATTGGCTTGTTGTTGATCGGCTAAAGTTAATATATCTGGAAATTGTTCGTCATTGAGATAAAAACCGCTATAATTTTGTCCTGAAGCTTTAATCAAATAATCAACCATATACACCAAAGACGAGTGCCCTTGCTCAACATAAGACGGCAAAAGCGCTAAAATAGTATAGTTGTTTACAGGGCCGTAAAACAGTTCAAAAGTTTTGACAAAACTTTCTTCGTAAAGTTTTAAATTTTTAACATAATGCCGACTGCGCTGCATGCCCGTAGTGCCACTACTCATAAATAGCGCCTCGAAGGGAGGGGGTGCGCTAACCACCTGATGGTTTTTAAAAAACGTAATGGGCATAAATGGTATATCCATAAGTGTTTTTACGCTAGCTGGCGTAAAATTCAAATATTTTAAAAATTGTTTGTAAACAGGGTTGTATTCCGATTGGAAATTAAAAATATCTATGGCAATCCGGGTAAAATCATCCTCACCTTTGATATCAAAAATTGGAAAATTATTTAACATCAGCCGTTTGTTTTGGTTGGTGCAACAGGGTATCTAACATAGGATCATTTTGCAACAATATTTGGTAATAGACATTTGTGCCATATAAATCCCTGCCAAGCAAAGCTTTCATCAGTTGTTTTAAATATTGTTCGGCTTTGGGGTTACGTATCTTATGCTTTGAAGTATTGTTTTTACCGTGTCTACTTTTAAAAAGCTGATACAGTTGTTGTTCAATCTGATGATCCGCCATAAAATCTTCAGCTGTATAAGCTTGCAATTCGTCCAAATGCCTGTCCAAATAATCTGTAATAAAATCTGACAAAAACCTGTTTATATAGCCGTAACTATAAAGATAATCATCATAAGTTTTAGGTACAAATATGTCCGGCACAATACCGCCGCCCCCATAAACAACTTTACCTTTGGGCGTGGTATATTTTAAAGAATCTACTACATGAATACTATCTTTGTAATACAATTCTCCATTATATAAACGTTTTTTAAAATCTTCTTCATATTCTTTTTTATGCCCTTTTTTATAGGGACGTTGAATAGACCTGCCGGTAGGCGTATAATATCTGGCTGTTGTTAAACGCACCTTTGAGCCATCACTTAACACCATCTCTTTTTGCACCAAACCTTTACCATATGAACGCCGGCCTATAATTGTGGCTTTATCATTATCTTGAAGTGCCCCGGCAACTATTTCACTGGCCGAAGCAGAATTTTCATTAATCAATACATAAATTTTTCCGTTTTCAAAACTGCCTCTGGAGGTTGCCGATACTATCTTTTGGTGACCTTTTTGATCTTTGGTGTAAAAAATTATTTTTCCATTGGGTAAAAATTCATCGGCTATCAAATCGGCTTGATTTAACAATCCACCGGTATTATCACGCAAGTCCAAGACCAATGCAGTCATTCCCTTTTGTTTCAAATTTTTTACAGCCCGGTGAAATTCGTCATATGTATTAGCTGCAAAAGTTGTCAGCTTAATAAAACCCAAGGTATCGTTTAACATAAAATGTGCCGGCACACTAACCAACGGAATTTTACTGCGCGTAATTTTAATCTCAAAAAGACTGTCATTGGATTTCCTGTAAATGGTCATCCGAATACCGGTTCCTGCTTTACCTTTGATTTTTTTTGACAATTCATTAATGTCTAATTTTTTGCCGGCAACCGTATCATTATTTATCATTATAATCCGGTCCATAGCTCTTAATCCGGCTTTAATCGCCGGACTGTTATCAAGCGGTCTTATAACCGTAAAAGTATCTTTATACTGCTGAAATAGCACGCCTATTCCCGTAAAAGCACCTTCCAGCTCCTCATCTACGGCCGCAACTTCTTGCTTGGGAATATAAACGGAATGCGGATCAAGATTTTTAAGTATATCGCGAATAACCACATCAACAATACTGTCGGTTTGAATGGTATCGACATATTCTTCATTTATATATTGCAATAAATTTTCTATTTTATCTTTATTATGCGACTCAAAACCTAAGGCTACGGAGTTTTTAAAATTTAACATGCGACCTATGCCAATGCCCAAAATAATGGCAATGCCCATAAAAATGACATATATGGCTTTTTGATTGTTACTCATTATTATCAAGTATTTGAACTACTTTAACTCCGGCTTTCTTTAAAAATTCCAATCCGGTTGTATCGCTGTATTGTTCCATATAAAATACCTTTTTAATACCGGCTTGATAAATCAATTTGCTACATTCTTTACAGGGAGACAAAGTAACATACAAACTGGCACCATCACTATTTTGGGTAGATGCCGCCACTTTTGATATGGCATTGGCTTCTGCGTGTAACACATGCCATTTGGTCAAACCGGACGCATCTTCACAAACATTGTCAAAACCGCTGGGAGTGCCATTGTAGCCATCGGAAATAATACGCTTGTCTTTTACAATCAACGCCCCTACCTTTTTGCGTTTGCAATAAGACAGTTTACTCCATTCTTTGGCCATTTTCATGTAGGCAAGATCATGTTTTGTCAATTTGTTATCGGACATGGTATATATAGAATGTTTTTTGAAACTCAAAATTACAATTTTTTTGATTAATTCATCCGTATTTTAATTTTTATTAACGATTCAAAATCACCGGATTGCCATTAAAATATAAAGCAATTAATTGCAGGCTCAAAACAACAACCTGTCTATTAAAAAAAATAAATGACAATTGTCATATTTAATTGACATTCAAGCTTTATCAATAAAAAAATGATAAATTTTTCACCTTTTTCAGTTTGTTTTTTGATAAAAAAGTATATTTTTGGGCATTAAAAAAACAAATAATCAAAAACCTTTGAAATGAAAAATAAATATCAAGAAAAAATTGATGCTTTCATGGAATACGCAAAAATGCGTAACCAAAATGAACCTGAATTTTTGCAAGCTGTAAAAGAAGTTGCAGAAGCTGTCATTCCTTATATAGAAGAAAATCCGAAATATCAAGGAAAAAAACTATTGGAGAGAATGATAGAACCCGAACGCACCATTTCGTTTAGAGTGCCTTGGGTTGACGACAAAGGCGAAATACAAGTAAACCGCGGCTACCGTATTCAATTTAATTCGGCTATTGGACCTTATAAAGGCGGCTTGCGTTTTCACCCCACCGTTAATCAAAGTATTTTAAAATTTTTGGGGTTTGAACAGATTTTTAAGAACGCTTTAACCACATTACCTATGGGTGGCGGTAAAGGTGGTTCTGACTTTAATCCCAAAGGAAAATCAGATGCCGAAGTCATGCGTTTTGCACAAGCTTTTATGAGCGAATTGTTCCGGCATATTGGTCCTAATATTGATGTGCCTGCCGGTGATATTGGTGTTGGCGGTCGCGAAATAGGATACTTATTCGGTCAATATAAAAAACTAACCAAAGAATTTTCGGGCGTTTTAACCGGTAAAGGTTTGGCTTTTGGCGGTTCTTTGATTCGTCCGGAAGCTACCGGTTTTGGAGTCGTTTATTTTGCCGAACAAATGCTCAAAACCAAAGGTGAAGATTTAAAAGGTAAAGTGGTAGCTGTTTCCGGTTTCGGTAATGTAGCTTGGGGCGCTATTACCAAAGCCAACCAATTGGGCGCCAAAGTGGTAACCATCTCAGGCCCCGACGGATACATTTACGACCCGGAAGGTATTTCAGGTAAAAAAATAGATTATTTACTTCGCTTGCGTGCTACTAACAATGATGTTGTTGCACCTTATGCCGAGCAATTCCCCGAAGCTACTTTTTATGCCGGCAAAAAACCTTGGGAACAAAAAGTGGATATAGCCCTACCTTGTGCCACCCAAAACGAATTGCATAAAGAAGATGCCGAAAACTTGGTTAATAACGGTGTTATTGCAGTTGTTGAAGGTGCTAATATGCCTTCTACACCGGACGCTATCAAAGTGTTTAAAGAAGCCAAAATACTTTATTCTCCGGGCAAAGCCTCTAATGCCGGCGGTGTGGCGGTTTCCGGTTTGGAAATGAGCCAAAACTCAATGCGATACAATTGGACGGCAGAAGAAGTGGATGCCAAACTCAAAACCATTATGAAAGACATTCATGACAATGCCGTCAAATACGGTAAACAACCCGATGGTTGGGTCGATTATGAAAAAGGAGCCAATATTGCCGGTTTTGTAAAAGTAGCCGATGCTATGTTAGCACAAGGTGTCGTATAATTTTATTTTATATACTTTAGAAAAAGGGATGCTTTTAGCGTCCCTTTTTTATTGATAAAATGCGCTTGTATTTTCTTTTAAATAATAGTCGCAAAGAAATTTTTTGCGTAACTTTATATTTTAAATATTTCTTATGAAACAAAAACGTAAACAACTGCTGCAAAATTATCTCAATCGTGACAGTCGCATGCGCGACATTTACCATGATATGAGCAAATTTAAAGTCAAAGAAATACTTTTGGTTTCTAATCTTTACGATGCCTTCTCCATCAATAAGGAAGGGCGTTTTTCAGAAATTATGTTATACGATTACGGCAAGCTCAATTTAACCTCCTTGCCCCGTATCACCGGTGTATATTCTACCGAAGAAACACTGGAACAATTAGAGCAAAAAAATATAGATATGGTGGTTATTACTGTGGGATTTAATAAACAGCGCCCCTTAAAAATCATCAAAAAAATTAAAGAACGTTACCCCGATTTACCTATTTTTATCTTACTCAACAATACCCATCATATTAAGTTCTTAGAAAAACAGAAGGAAGATATCGGTTACGACAAAATTTTTGTTTGGGATGGCGAATCGCGTATATTTTTTGCCATGATCAAGTATTTAGAAGATAAGATGAATGCCGAAAATGACAGCAAACTGGCTTCCGTTCGTATGATCTTGGTTGTTGAAGATAATCCGATATACTATTCTAATTACCTCAATAAATTATATAGAATAATTTTTCGTCAAACCAATAAAATTATAGATGAAATCAAGATGGATAAGCTCTACAAAGTTTTAAAACTCAGGGCACGTCCAAAAATCTTATTGGCAACCAATTATGAAGAAGCCATGGAATTGTTTAATAAATTTAAAGACAATATTTTTGTCATGATTACCGACGTGCAATTCCCAAAAAACGGCAAAATAGAACCTGATACCGGTTTTCAACTGATAGATGAAGTTCGTCAAAAGAAAAACAATCTGCCTATAATCGTATTGTCATCTGATAAAAATCAAAAGCAAATCGCCGATCAAAAATTCTTGACATTTATAGATAAAAATGATGAAAATCTATATCAAAAACTCATAGAACAAGTCACACAAAAGATAGGTTTTGGCGATTTTGTTTTTAGAGACAAAGAGGGTAAAGTCATAGAAAAGGCTTCTACTTTAAAAGAATTTGAGCGGATTTTAAAACGCATACCGCAAGAAAGCATTGATTTTCATGCCAAACGTGATGATTTTTCTTTATGGCTTATGGCCCGTTCCGAAATACAATTGGCCAAAATATTAGAAGCTAAAAAGGCACATCATTTTAAAGACATAGAAGAAATCAGAAACTATATTTTAAAAATGCTCAAAGCTTACCGCGATGAAAAACCTCAAGGCAAAGTCGTGCCTTGGGAAGATAGCGATTGCAACAATGATAAAAATATTTTTCTATTGTCTGACGGAGCTTATGGCGGTAAAGGACGCGGGTTGGCATTTATCAATTCACTATTGCACAAAACCGAATTGGCCAGCCATTTGAAGGGTTTGAAAATAAAAATGCCGCGTACGGCTATTATCGGAGCCAATGAATTTGACCGGTTTATAGAAGATAATAATTTACAAAATCTAAAAGATTTAAACTTATCAGATGAAGAAATTAATAAACGCTTTTTAAAAGCCCGCTTGTCAAATGAATTGGTTCAAAAACTCGACCAATTTCTAGACTGCTTTAAAAAACCCTTGGCTGTCCGCTCATCCGGTTTGTTTGAAGATAGTCTAACCCAGCCGTTTGCCGGTATTTTCGAAACTTATATCATACCGAATAACCATCACGATAAAAACCAACGTTTACAACAATTGATTGATGCCATTAAGTTGGTTTACGCCTCAACTTTTTCCAATGTGGCGGTTAATTATTCCAGAGCTTTGGATCATAAACTGGGAGATGAAAAAATGTCTGTAGTCATTCAAGAATTGGTTGGTCGCGAACATGACGGATTATACTATCCCGATATAAGTGGTGTGGCACAATCATATAACTATTATCCGTTTGCCTCTATGAAACCCCGTGACGGATTTGCCGTTATTGCCATAGGATTGGGCTCTTATGTGGTAGAAGGCGAACGCGCTTACCGGTTTGCTCCTAAATACCCAAAAATACAGCTCAACTCTTTACAAGACCAAATCAAACAAAGTCAAAGCTATTTTTATGCCGTTGATATGACCAAACAAGATATCAACTTGTTAAACGGGCCTTATTCCGCCATTAAAAAAGTGGATTTGTATGATGCCATTCCACACGGCACGTTAACCCATTTGGTATCAACTTATGATTTTAATAATGACATAATGTATCCGGGAGTGGACGAAAATGGCGTTTTGGTAACTAATTTTGCCAGTATATTACAAAATGAATATATCCCCTTACCGGAAATGATTCAAGATGTCCTACACAACCTCAAACAAGCTTTTGACACACCGGTAGAGATAGAATTTGCCGTAGATTTGGCACCTGACGAAGACGGTGATGCGACATTTTATATTTTACAAGTAAAACCCTTGCTAATGCCGGCTGAAGACTATACCTTTAAACCGGAAGAGCTGGATAAAGATAAATTAATTTTATATGCCGAAAAAAGCATGGGTAACGGCATGATCAATACCATAACCGATTTTATCTTTGTTAAAAACGATGCCTTTGACAAAACAAAAACCGTTGAAATGGCCCATGAAATTGAGACCTTAAATAAAAAATTTCATAACAGACATTACATACTCATAGGCCCCGGCCGGTGGGGAACCAGAGATAGGTTTATAGGTATTCCCGTCAACTGGACGCAAATATCTAATGCCAAAGTCATTGTAGAAACAAGTTTGGAAGGCTATCCCCTCGATGCCTCATCGGGCTCACATTTTTTTCATAATCTAACCACCTTAAACATTGCCTATTTTTCGGTGTTTCTCGACAAAAACCCTGATGCTATCAATTACGACTTGCTCAATAGTGCCAAATTGATGGAAGAAACCGAATATTTTAAACATGTGCGTTTTGACCAACCTGTCAAAGTTATTATTGACGGCAAAAAACGACGGGGTGCTATCTTAAAAAACGGTCAAGACAATTAAATTTTTATACCAAATCAGTTTATATTTTATTAAAGGCGGCCTTTGGGCCGCCTTTACAAATTATGCTCTATAATAATTCTATTTTTTAAAAGCCTTAATGCCCGGATAAACGGCATTTTCTCCCAATGCTTCTTCTATACGAAGCAATTGATTGTATTTTGCCATCCGGTCGGTTCTTGAAAGAGAGCCGGTTTTGATTTGTCCGGTGTTCATAGCCACAGCCAAATCGGCAATAGTGGTATCTTCGGTTTCGCCTGAACGGTGAGACACCACTGCTGTATATCCGGCTTTGTGTGCCATATTGATGGCATCTAAAGTTTCGGACAACGATCCGATTTGATTGAGTTTTATCAAAATGGAATTGGCAATACCTTCTTTGATGCCACGAGCTAATATTTTAGGATTGGTAACAAAAATATCATCACCTACCAATTGAATTTTATCACCCAAAAGTTCTTGTTGTATTTTCCAACCATCCCAATCGTTTTCATCCATACCGTCTTCTATAGAAATAATCGGGTATTTATTGACCAACTCCAATAAATATTCGGCTTGTTCTTTGGCAGTTCGTTTAGCACCGTCGGGGCCTTCAAATTTGGTATAATCGTAAATACCATCTTTATAAAATTCTGAGGCTGCCACATCCAAGGCTATTGAGACTTCTTTTCCCGGCTCATAACCGGCTGCTTTAATCGCTGCCAAAATAGTTTCAATGGCATCTTCGGTGCCTTTAAAAGTGGGTGCAAAGCCGCCTTCATCGCCTACGGCAGTTGACAAGCCGCGTTTTTTTAATATGGTTTTGAGGTTATGAAAAACTTCTGTCGCCATTTTCATAGCTTCTGCAAAAGAATGAGCACCATGAGGCACAATCATAAACTCTTGAAAAGCAATAGGTGCATCCGAATGCGAACCTCCGTTAATAATATTCATCATAGGAACCGGTAAAGTTTTGGCACCCACACCGCCTATATATTTAAACAACGACATTTCCTCTTCGATAGCAGCGGCTTTAGCAACAGCCAAAGACACACCGAGGATGGCATTTGCTCCTAATTTGGATTTATTTTCGGTGCCATCTAATGCCAACAGTATTCTGTCAATACCCAATTGATCTGTCACCTCATGTCCTATGAGTTCATTCACAATAATTTCATTGACATTTTGAACGGCTTTAAAAACCGATTTGCCCATATACCCATCACTCCCATCTCTTAATTCAACCGCTTCGTGTTCACCGGTAGAGGCTCCTGATGGTACAGCGGCGCGTCCTAATACGCCATATTCAGTTATGACATCGACTTCAACCGTGGGATTGCCACGGGAGTCAAATATTTGTCTTGCTTTAATATCTGTTATTGCACTCATAATATAAATTTTTGTGTAAAATTACGAAATAAAAAAACCGGATGCTTTAAAACATCCGGTTTTTATTGTAAATATATTATCAAGAATACTATTCTTCACTTTTTTCTTCAGCAGGGGCAGTATTTTCAGCCGCCACATCTTCGGTTTTAGCTTTTTTTCGTCTTCTTCTTGTTTTTTTCTTAGCCGGTTTATCTGCATTATAAGTAGGATTATAATCTACAAACTCAATCATTGCCATTTCGGCATTATCACCTAGTCTGTTTCCTAATTTTATAATACGTAAATAGCCACCGGGACGATCTGCAATTTTTGTAGAGATTTCTCTAAACAATTCCGTAACAGCATCTTTATCTCGTAATTTGCTAAAAACCACACGACGGTTATGCATTGTGTCATTTTTAGATTTTGTAATCAAAGGCTCTAAAAATACGCGCAATGCTTTGGCTTTTGCCACTGTAGTATTGATTCTTTTATGTTTAATCAACGAGCTGCCCATATTAGCCAACATGGCTTTTCTATGCGCTGATTTTCTTCCTAAATGGTTAAATTTCTTTCCGTGTCTCATAACCTGTATCTTCTATATTATTCTTCTAATTTATAATTTGAAAGATCCATACCGAAAGTAAGGCCTTTCTTGTCTACCAATTTCTCTAATTCGGTCATAGATTTTTTACCGAAATTTCTAAACTTCATTAAATCGGACTTATTATATTGCACCAATTCTCCTAAAGTTTCAACATCTGCTGCTTTTAAACAATTAAGCGCTCTGACGGATAAATCCAAATCTATTAATTTGGTTTTTAATAACTGTCTCATATGCAATGATTCTTCATCATAAGTTTCAGTATCTGACGAAATATCATCATCAATAGAAATACGTTCATCAGAAAACAGCATAAAATGTTGAATTAAAATTTTAGCCGCTTCGGTCAAAGCTTCTTTAGGATGAATAGAACCATCTGTTTCAATTTCTATAATCAACTTGTCATAATCGGTTTTTTGTTCAACCCTAAAGTCTTCAATGCTATATTTTACATGCTTAATCGGCGTAAAAATAGCGTCTAAGAAAATGGTTCCAAAGGCAACATCGTGTCTTTTATTTTCTTCGGCTGTAACATAACCTCTACCTTTTTCTATGGTAAATTCGAAATCGAGGTTGGTTTTAGGATCCAAGTGGATAATTTCCAAATCAGGATTTAAAACTTGAAAGCCCGAAATAAACTCTTGTAAATCACCGGCTGTCAATTTGTCTTTGCCGCTGATTGAAACTTTTACAGTCTCGGTATCGATACCTTCCACTTGATTTTTAAAACGGACTTGTTTTAAATTCAACACTATTTTGGTCACATCTTCAACGACGCCATCTATAGAGGTGAATTCATGATCAACTCCATCTATACGAAGTGAAGTAATTGCGTAGCCTTCCAAAGACGACAACAATACGCGTCTGAGCGCATTACCAATGGTTAATCCGTAACCGGGTTCAAGTGGTTTAAATTCAAACTTACCGGTTTGGTTATCCGAATGGATTTGCAGTACTTTATCAGGTTTTTGAAAATTTAATATTGCCATAAATGTTTCCTTATTATTTAGAGTAAAGCTCGACAATCAAGTGTTCTTGAATATTTTCGGGAATCTGAACACGTTCGGGACGATTAACAAACTCGCCTTCCATTTTTTCAGAATTCCATTTTAGCCATTCATAACTCGATTTATTTTGATCTAGAGAATCATTGATAACTTGCAACGATTTTGATTTTTCACGCACACCTACAACATCACCGGGTTTTAATTGGTAAGACGGAATGTTTACAACATCTCCGTTTACGGTGATATGTCTGTGCGACACTAATTGACGTGCTGCACGACGTGTGGGGGCTAAACCAAATCTATAAACAACATTATCAAGTCTTGATTCTACCAATTGCAAAAGCACTTCACCGGTATTACCACCTTGGCGCGATGCTTTTTCAAACAAATTTCTAAATTGTTTTTCTAAAATACCGTAAGTATATTTAGCTTTTTGCTTTTCATTTAACTGAATAGCATATTGTGATTTTTTGCCTCGTCTTCTGTTATTGCCGTGTTGTCCGGGGGGATATTTTCTTCTTTCGAAGTATTTATCCTCGCCATATATAGCCTCGCCGAATTTTCGGGCAATTCTGGTTTTTGGTCCTGTATATCTCGCCATAATTCAATATTTTATTATACTCTTCTTCTTTTAGGTGGACGACAACCATTGTGCGGAATGGGTGTTACGTCAATAATTTCAACTACCTCAATACCACTATTATGGATAGTTCTAATGGCAGATTCTCTACCATTACCCGGGCCTTTTACATAAACTTTTACGCGTCTTAAGCCTGCTTCGTAAGCAACTTTGGCAGCATCTTCTGCAGCTACTTGAGCGGCATAAGGCGTATTTTTCTTAGAACCTCTAAAACCGTTTTTGCCTGCAGAAGACCAAGAAATGACTTCTCCTTGTTTATTGGTTAGAGAAATGATCACATTATTAAATGTTGCTTGAATAAAAGCTTTGCCGTTAGGCTCTACTTTAACCTTTCTCTTTTTTGCTTTAGCTGATTTATTATTCTTAGCCATAATATTTACTTACTTTTATTTGGTTGCTTTTTTCTTATTAGCAACAGTTTTTCTTTTTCCTTTTCTTGTACGTGAGTTGTTCTTGGTGCGTTGGCCACGTAAAGGTAAACCAAGTCTGTGACGGATACCTCTATAACTACCAATATCCATCAAACGTTTGATATTTAACTGCACTTCAGAACGTAACTCTCCTTCAATTCTGTAATTTGCAATTTCACGTCGAATGCCGGCTATATCGGCATCGTCCCAATCTTTTACTTTTTTATCTTCGTCTACGCCGGCTTTGGCTAAAATTTCTTTAGCTCTGGATTTGCCTATACCGTAGATATAGGTCAATGCAATTACGCCGCGTTTATTCTTTGGTAAATCTACCCCTGCTATTCTTGCCATAATTATCCTTGTCTTTGTTTATGTTTCGGATTCTTTTTGTTAATAACATACAAACGTCCTTTTCGTCTGACAATTTTGTCTTCGGGACTTCTTTTTTTTATTGATGCTCTTACTTTCATTTTTTTATGCTTTTGGCTTCCAGTTATTAGCTGTAGCTCATTCATTAATATCTATAAGTTATTCTACCTTTTGTTAAATCATATGGACTTAATTCCACTTTTACCTTATCTCCGGGCAATAAACGAATGTAGTGCATCCGCATTTTTCCGGATATATGAGCTGTAATAACATGTCCGTTTTCCAACTCTACCTTAAACATCGCATTTGACAATGCGTCCTTGATTATTCCATCAACTTCTATTGCGGGTTGTTTTGCCATAATTATATTTATCTTTTTCTACCTGATTTCATTAAGGTATCGTAATGTCTATTGAGCAAATAAGCTTCGGCTTGTTGGATGGTATCCATGGCCACACCTACTAAAATCAATAAAGAGGTGCCACCATAAAACATAGCCCATGAAATTTGCATTCCCGGAAATAAATAATATGCAAATTTAGGAAAAATTGCAATCAAGGCTAAAAATATGGAACCGGGTAATGTAATTTTAGATAAAATATCATCTAAATAATTAGCTGTATCCGTTCCGGGTCTTACACCGGGTATAAAGCCGTTGCTTCTTTTTAAATCTTCGGCAATTTTAGTTGTTTGAACGGTGATTGCCGTATAAAAATATGTAAAAATGATTATCAATAAGGCAAATACGACATTATACCACGGGTCAAACATATTACTGAATGTAGTTTTTAGGGTCATAGCCCAATCAGAATCTGATAGCGAAGCTAACATTCCCGGAAAAAACATCATGGCTTGCGCAAATATGATAGGCATCACTCCGGCGGCATTTAACTTTAAAGGTAAATACTGACGGGCACCGAAAATATTTTTTTCATAACCACCACCTACGGTTCTTTGTGCATATTGAACAGGTACCGGTCTATAGGCTTTGACCAGCATAATACTGGCTGCAATCACTAATAACCATACCACTATTTCAAACAATAAAACCATAGGGCCTCCGTTTTGATTGGTAACTCTATATGCAAATTCTTGTAAGAATGCGGATGGTAACCGGGCTATAATACCCACCATAATCAATAATGATATACCGTTACCAATACCTTTATCGGTTATTTTTTCGCCCAACCACATAGCAAATATGGTTCCGGCAGATAAGATTATAACCGAAATGGTTACAAATAACCATGTTTGTTCAATCAAAAAGGCACTTTTAGGCAATTGATTATACAAGTTATAAACATAACTCGGACCTTGAATCAAGGTTACGGCTATAGTTAACCAACGTGTAATTTGCGTGATTTTTTTATGACCGCTCTCTCCGGCTTTTTGCAATTTTTGCAGATAAGGAACAGCGATACCCATCAACTGCACAACAATAGAAGCCGAGATATAGGGCATAATACCCAAAGCAAATATAGAGGCTCTTGAGAAAGCACCGCCTGTAAATTGGTTTAACAAATCCAATAAGGTATTACTGGAGGTTTGGTGTTGTAAATTTGCCAACTGTGTCGGATCAATACCGGGCAATGATACTTGCGCACCAAACCGATAGACCAAAATCAAACCTAAAGTAAAAAGTATTTTTTTTCGAAGCTCTTCAATGCTCCATATTGCTTTAATTGTATCTACAAACTTCTTCATGAATAAATCAAATATTTATATTAATTCTACTTTACCTCCGGCAGCTTCAATGGCTTCTTTGGCACTTTTAGAAAATTTATGTGCATAAACGGTCAACGGTGCTTTTATTTCACCACGACCCAATACTTTTAATAATTCTCTTTTTCCTACCAAACCTAAGGCTACAAAATCTTCAAAAGTGATAACATCCTTCACTTTTTTATCATCGATTAACTTTTGTAATGTATCTAAATTAACCGCTTGGTACTCTACCCTGTTAATATTGGTAAAACCAAATTTGGGGACACGTCTATATAGCGGCATTTGACCACCTTCAAATCCGGGTGTTCTAGAGTATCCGGAACGTGATTTAGCACCTTTGTGTCCTCTGGTAGCTGTACCACCACGTTTAGATCCTTCTCCTCTACCCTTTCTGATATCTTTTTTTACTGAACCTTTTGCAGGTTTAAGATTATGTAACTCCATCTCTTTCCTAATTTTAAATTTCCTCTACGGTGATTAAATGTTTCACTTTGTCGATCATACCTTTGATCTGAGGTGTTAACTCATGCTCACGTTCTTGACCGATACGTCTCAACCCTAATGCTTCCAAAGTTCGTTCTTGATCTTTGGGTCTGTTTATGGTACTCTTTACTTGTTTAACTCTAACTTTTGTCATCATCCAATATTTTATCCGTTAAAAACTTTATTGAGAGAAATACCACGTTGTTTGGCAATGGTGTGGGCATCACGCATATTGAGCAATGCATCCATTGTAGCTTTAACAACGTTATTAGGATCAGAAGAACCGTGTGATTTGGTCAATACGTCATGCACTCCGGCCGATTCTAATACAGCCCTTACAGCACCTCCGGCGATAACCCCGGTTCCTGGTGAAGCAGGTTTCAAAAAGATGCGAGCTCCACTAAATTTACCAAGTTGTTCGTGTGGAATAGTGCCATTGATAACCGGTACACGAACCAAATTTTTCTTAGCATTGTCTATAGCTTTTTGAATGGCATCGGGCACTTCTTTAGATTTACCCATACCATAGCCTACTACGCCGTTTTTATCTCCGACAACAACAATGGCTGAGAAACTAAAAGTTCTACCACCTTTGGTTACTTTGGTGACACGGTTAACGGCTACCAAGCGATCTTCCAATTCTAATCCGCCGGGTTTTATTCTTTCTATATCTTTATATTTATCAAGCATATCTTAAAATTTTAATCCACCTTTTCTGGCGCCTTCTGCCAATGATTTTACGCGTCCGTGATATAAAAAACCGGAACGGTCAAAGGTTACGGTTTCTATTCCTTTCTCAAGTGCCAGTTTGGCAATATTCTCACCAACCAAAGCTGCTTTTTCAATTTTAGTGCCTTTTGCAGCGGCAACATCCTTAGCTCTGGACGAAGTTGCAGCCAAAGTAACACCGTTTACATCGTCTATAATTTGCGCATATACTTCTTTATTGCTACGGAATATAGAAAGACGGGGTCTTTCGGGAGTTCCTTTCACAATCTTACGAATACGCTTTTGTATTCTTCTTCTTCTATCTAATTTGCTTAGTTTCATAATTCTACTTATTAGGCTGTTTTACCGGCTTTTCTTCTTACTTCTTCACCTACATATCTGACACCTTTTCCTTTGTAAGGTTCAGGTTTACGGAATGATCTGATTTTAGCGGCAATATGGCCGATTAATTGTTTATCGTAAGACGTTAATTTGACAATCGGGTTTTTACCTTTTTCAGATACGGTTTCCACTTTTACCTCTTTAGGCAATTCTATCAAAATGTTGTGAGAGAATCCCAAAGATAAATCTAAAAGTTGTCCTTGATTGGAGGCTTTATAACCTACACCAACCAATTCCAATTCTTTGGTCCATCCTTTAGACACACCTTCAATCATATTGTATAGTAATGATCTGTAAAGCCCGTGAAAAGCTTTATGTTTTTTACTTTCTGAAGGCCGTTTTACTTCTATGACACCATCTTTGATATCAAATTCAATACCTCCTTTTATCTCTTGGGTCAATTCTCCCAACTTTCCTTTAACGGTAATCAAATTATCTTTGATATCAACCGTAACACCTTCGGGTATTGTAACGGGTTTAAATCCTATTCTTGACATAGTTCAATTTTTTTAATAAACGTAACATAAAACTTCACCGCCTACATTCTCTCTACGAGCTTGTTTATCGGTCATTACTCCTTTGGAAGTTGAAAGGATAGCAATACCGAGACCGTTCAATACTTTGGGCATTTCATCAACCCCAACATATTTACGCAAACCCGGTTTACTGATTCTTTCCAATTTTTTGATAACAGGCAAATTACTATCTTTATCGTATTTTAATGCGATTTTGATAAATTCTCTGTTACCTTCTTTGTCAAACTTATAACTTAAAATATAACCCTGATCAAATAAAATTTGAGTAATATCTTTTTTAAGTTTGGATGAAGGTATCTTCACTACTTTATGTCCTGCGCTTTGTGCGTTTCTAATTCTTGTTAGAAAATCTGCTATGGGATCTGTATTCATCTTGCTTCTTTTTTAAATTTACCAACTGGCTTTTTTAACGCCCGGTATTAAACCTTCGTTTGCCATTTCTCTAAAAGTAACACGAGAAATACCAAAGACTCTCATATAACCTCTGGGACGTCCGGTCAATTTACATCTGTTATGTAAACGTACCGGTGATGCATTTTTAGGAAGTTTTTGTAAGCCTTCCCAATCACCCGCTTCAATTAAAGCTTTTCTTTTGGCAGCATATTTGGCCACTAATTTCTCACGCTTGCGTTCGCGGGCTTTCATTGATTCTTTTGCCATATTATTTTTTCTTTTTAAATGGTAAACCTAGTTCTGTTAATAATGCTTTTGCTTCTTTATCGGTTTTAGCCGAAGTTACAAAGGTAATATCCATCCCGTTAATCTTATTGATTTTATCAAAATCTATTTCCGGGAAAATAATTTGTTCGGTAACGCCCAAATTATAATTACCTCTACCGTCAAAACCGTCCGGTTTAATTCCTTGAAAATCTCTCACTCGCGGTAAAGCGATGGTAATCAATCTATCAAGAAATTCGTACATCTTATCTTTTCTGAGGGTTACTTTAGCACCTATAGGCATGCCTTTACGCAACTTAAATGCTGCAACGTCTTTTTTAGAGATGGTCGGTATAGCTTTTTGACCGGTAATAGTTGTCAACTCGTCTACGGCATAGTCAACTAATTTTTTATCCGACACGGCGGCACCTACACCTCTGCTGACCACAATTTTTTCTAATTTTGGTACTTGCATGACGTTTTTGTAACCAAACTCTTTCATCAACGCATCTATGATACGTTCTTTATATTCTTTTTCTAATCTTGGTGTATAATTCTTCATGGCTTAAATGACCTGTTTTGATTTTTTAGAAACTCTCACTTTTTTTCCATCCTTGATTTCATATCCCACTCTGGTAGGTTTACCGGTTTTGGGGTCAACCAAAGCAACATTGGATATATGAATAGGAGCTTCTTTTTCCATTATACCACCTTGAGGATTTTCGGCACTGGGTTTGACGTGTTTTTTTACTACGTTCACTCCTTCGACAATCACTCTGTCTTTTGCTCTTACGATCTTAAGTACTTTTCCTTTCTGACCTTTATCTTTTCCGGTTAAAACGACTACTTCGTCTCCGGTTTTAATTTTAAACTTTTTCATTATACTTTAGATTTTATAAAACCTCAGGGGCTAATGATACAATTTTCATAAACTTTTTATCACGCAATTCTCTGGCCACCGGACCAAAGACACGTGTTCCTCTCATTTCACCGGTAGGGTTAAGAAGTACAATAGCATTGTCTTCAAAACGAATATAAGAACCGTCAGGTCTTCTGACCTCTTTTTTGGTTCTTACAACGACACCGGTTGAAACGGTTCCTTTTTTTACGGTACCGTTAGGGGTAGCTTCTTTTACGGTTACCACCACTTTGTCTCCCAAAGAGGCATAACGTTTTTTTGTACCACCCAATACTCTAATAACCAATGCTTCTTTGGCACCGGTATTATCTGCAACTTTAACTCTTGATTCTTGTTGTACCATAATTACTTAGCTCTTTCTAATATTTCCACTAAACGCCATCTTTTGGTTTTACTCAAAGGACGGGTTTCCATAATTTTTACCTTATCCCCTACGTTACATTCATTTTTTTCGTCATGAACGACATATTTTTTAGTTTTATGAACAAATTTTCCGTAAAGGGGGTGTTTCATTCTTTTAACTTCGGAAACAACAATGGTTTTATCCATTTTGTTTTTGGTAACCAAACCAATACGTTCTTTTCTTAAGTTCCTTGTAATATTTTCCATTTCCTTAAATTCTTTTAGTTACCTCTTTGGTTTAATTCCGTCATCATTCTGGCAATGGTTCTTCTCATTTTACGGATTTCCATCGGATTTTCCAGCGGGGTTACAGCATGGCTTAATGTTAAGCTGTCATATTTCTTTTTATAATCAGCCAAACGTTCTTTAAGCTCAGCGATATCCATATTTCTAATTTCAGACATTTTCATAATTTCAGATTATTTTTGTTGAAATTCCGGTGCAATTATAAATTTGGTTTTGATGGGCAATTTTTGTGCTGCCAAACGAAGGGCTTCTTTAGCGACTTCCAAAGGCACACCATCAACTTCAAATAACACTTTACCGGGGCGTACCACAGCTGCCCAGTATTCAACATTACCTTTTCCTTTACCCATCCTTACCTCAAGAGGTTTTTTGGTGATAGGCTTATCCGGAAATATTTTGATCCATAATTGCCCCTCTCTTTTCATATATCGAGTGGCAGCAACACGCGCAGCTTCTATTTGTCTGGAAGTCATCCAAGTGGGCTCCAAAGCTTTGATACCGTATATACCATAAGCTAACTGGTGTCCCCGTTGAGAATTACCTTTCATGCGTCCTTTTTGCTGCTTGCGATGTTTATATCTTTTGGGTTGTAACATTTTTTACAATTTTAAATATAAATTATTTTCTTCTTCTATTTCCGCCTCTTGATCTGCGACCATCTTTCTTGGATAAACCAATCATCGGGGATAGATCTCTTTTACCGTAAACTTCTCCTTTCATAATCCATACTTTTACACCCAAACGGCCGTAAGTGGTATGGGCTTCTTCAAGAGCATAATCTATATCAGCTCTAAAAGTAGAAAGGGGAATTCTACCATCTTTATAACTCTCAGAACGAGCCATCTCAGCGCCGTTTAATCTACCTGAAATTTGAACTTTAATACCTTCGGCATTCATTCTCATGGTAGATGCAATAGCTTGTTTGATTGCTCTTCTGTATGAAATTCGATTCTCAATTTGACGGGCAATATTTTGCGCCACCAAATTGGCATCTAATTCGGGTCTTTTAATTTCAAAAACATTGACTTGTACTTTTTTACCGGTCAATTTAGCCAGCTCACCTTTTAGCTTGTCAACTTCTGCTCCTTGTTTACCGATAATAATACCGGGGCGCGAAGTTGTAATTGTTACGGTAATTAATTTTAAAGTACGTTCAATAATAACTTTTGAAATATTGGCTTTTGGTAACCGTGCTTTAATATATTGTCTTATTTTGTGATCTTCAGCAATTTTATCGCCATAGTTTTTTCCGCCATACCAATTAGAATCCCATCCTTTGATGATTCCTAATCTGTTTCCTATTGGATTTGTTTTTTGTCCCATACTTCTTAACTATTTTTTTCGCCTAAAACTATGTTAATTTTACTAAATCTTTTTCTAATCCGGTGTGCACGACCTTGAGGTGCGGGTTGGATTCTCTTGAGCATGCCTTTTTGATCTACCGAAATGGTTTTAATATACAATCCGGCGTCTTCAATATCACGATCAGGATTTTTGGCTTCCCAATTGGCAATGGCACTTAATAAAAGTTTTTCTATAACAGAGGCACTTTTGTTGGGGGTGAATTTTAATACTCCCAAAGCTCTGGCTACATCCATGCCTCTTACCAAATCAACAACTAATTTTGTTTTTTTGGCAGAAACACCATGATTGCTCAAACTTGCAAAAGCAACTTTCTTCTTATTTTCTTTGATGGCTTCAGCCATTAAGCGTTTTCTTTTTCCCATAATCCCTATTTTTTGCCTTTATTTTTTTTGTCTCCGGCATGTCCTCTAAAACTTCTGGTTGGAGAGAATTCACCCAATTTGTGTCCTACCATATTTTCAGTAATATAAACCGGAATGAATTGACGTCCGTTATGTACTGCAATGGTATGTCCAACAAAATCTGGTGTAATCATAGATGCTCTTGACCAGGTTTTGACCACAGTTTTCTTGCCCGATTCTTGATTGGCAAGAATTTTCTTTTCTAATTTATAATGAACATAAGGTCCTTTTTTTAACGATCTAGCCATATCTTATTTCTTTCTACGTTCAATAATGTACTTGTTACTATATTTCTTCTTAGATCTGGTTCTGTAACCTTTGGCAGGTATACCGTTTTTAGATCTTGGATGCCCTCCTGAAGCGCGGCCTTCACCACCACCCATGGGGTGATCAACAGGGTTCATAACTACCGGTCTGGTTCTGGGTCTGCGACCTTTCCAACGACTACGTCCGGCTTTACCTGATACTTCCAATTGATGATCAGAGTTAGATACAACACCGACGGTTGCAAAAGCTTCTACCAATACCAAACGGGTTTCTCCGGAAGGCAATTTGATAGTGGCATATTTACCGTCTCTTGCCATCAATTGTGCAAATGTGCCGGCACTACGAGCGATTAAACCGCCTTGGCCGGGTTTCAATTCTATATTATGAATAATTGTTCCCAAAGGAATGGCTTTTAACGGCAATGCGTTACCTGTGTCAGGACTGGCATTTTCTCCGGACATAATAGTTTGTCCAACTTTTAATCCGTTAGGAGCAATGATATAACGTTTTTCTCCGTCGGCATATACAACTAAAGCAATGAATGCTGACCGGTTAGGATCATATTCAATGGTTTTAACGGTTGCAGGTATACCTACTTTATTACGTTTAAAATCAATTATTCTATATTTTTGTTTGTGACCACCACCTCTGTGAGGCGCTGTGATTCTACCTTTTTTATTTCTACCACCGGTACGTTTTTTGGGGGCCAACAAACTTTTTTCGGGTTTGTCGGTAGTCACCTCCTCAAACATGTTGACGACTCTGAAACGTTGTCCCGGGGTGATGGGTTTTAATTTTCTTACTGCCATTTTCTTAGATATTGTTATAGAAATCTATACTTTGACCTTCTGCTATTTGAACAATTGCTTTTTTATAAGCATTTGTTTTTCCTGTCACTACGCCACTTTTGGTATAGCGTGTTTTTCTTTCGGGAGGGTAGTTCATTGTACGTACAGCCAACACATCCACACCGAATAACTCTTCTATTGCTTTTTTAATCTCAATTTTATTAGCTTTTCGATCTACCACAAATCCATAGCGATTAAATTGCTCTGAATCGCTCATCATTTTTTCTGTTAAAATTGGTTTTTTTATAATACTCATAACACGCTTTGTTTAAAAATTAGCTTCAATTTCGGGAATTGCATCTTCAATTAAGACCAATTTTCCGGCATTTAAAATGGCGTAAGTGTTTAAGTTTAAGCCATTTATCACTTTTGATTTCGGCAAATTACGTGATGACAAATATACATTTTTATTTGGATTTACAAACACAAATGTTGACTTTTTATCATCTAACTTCAAGGATTTCAATACATCAACAAAATTTTTGGTTTTTGGTGTATCAAAATCAAAAGCTTCAACTACCATAATTTGACCGTTTTTAAGCATGGTGCTTAGAGCAGATTTGCGAGCCAAACGTTTAACCTTTTTGTTCAATTTGAACGAATAACTTCTGGGACGCGGACCAAATACACGGCCACCGCCTTTAAATAAAGGATTACGAATGGCACCTGCTCTGGCAGTTCCGGTTCCTTTTTGTCTCTTTATCTTACGGGTACTTCCCTTTACTTCTCCTCGTTCTTTAGCTTTATGAGTACCTTGCCTTTGATTGGCCATATAGTGCTTTACAGCTAAATATATAGCGTGATCATTGGGCTCAATGCCAAATATGTCTTCAGAAAGCTTTACGGTTCTTCCTGTGTCATTGCCTTTTATATCGTATACTTTCAATTCCATCATTTCTTAATTATTAAATAAGTATTTTTATGTCCGGGAACACTCCCTTTTACGATTAAAAGATTTTTTTCAGGAATCACTTTCATGACTTTAAGGTTTTGAATGGTAACTTTTTCATTACCCATTTGACCTGCCATACGCATTCCTTTAAAAACTCTGGAAGGATCAGAAGAGGCACCGATTGAACCGGGAGCTCTCAGCCTGTTATGTTGTCCGTGCGTGGCTTGACCCACACCTCTAAATCCGTGTCTTTTGACAACACCCTGAAATCCTTTACCTTTGGATATTCCCGATACATCGACATATTCACCTTCGGTAAAGATATCACCTACGGTAATTTCATCTCCTAATTTAACTTCTTTTTCAAAATCCTGGAATTCGACAACTCTTTTCTTAGGAGATACACCGGCTTTTTCAAAATGCCCTTTGAGGGCTTTGGGGGTGTTTTTCTCTTTTTTGTCATCGAAACCAAGCTGCACAGCATCGTACCCGTCAACTTCTTTGGTTCTGACTTGGGTAACATAATTCGGACCAGCCAATATCACCGTAACGGGAATATTTTTACCATTTTCATCGAAAATGCTGGTCATTCCTACTTTTTTTCCTATTATACCCGACATTATGTTTATTTATATATGTTTATATCAAACTTTAATTTCTACTTCAACACCGCTAGGCAATTCCAGTTTCATCAAAGCATCTACAGTCTTTGGTGACGAGCTGTAAATATCCAACAAACGTTTGTGGGTATTCAGTTCAAATTGCTCTCTGGATTTTTTGTTTACGTGTGGTGAACGTAATACCGTAAATATTCTTTTGTGCGTGGGCAACGGAATGGGACCGGTTACCACAGCACCTGTATTTTTTACGGTTTTCACGATTTTCTCGGCTGACTTGTCAACCAAGTTATGATCGTATGATTTTAATTTTATTCTTATTTTTTGAGCCATGTCTTATGATTTATCCATTAACTTTTTCAATTACTTCTTCGGCTATGTTCTTAGGAGTTTCGGCATAGTGCGAAAATTCCATAGAAGAGGTAGCACGTCCTGATGATAAGGTTCTCAAGGTCGTGACATAACCAAACATTTCCGACAACGGCACATTGGCTTTGATAACCTTGGCACCGGCACGTTCGTCCATGCTTAATACTTGTCCGCGACGTCTGTTGAGATCACCTACAATATCTCCCATATTTTCCTCAGGTGTAACCACTTCGAGTTTCATAATGGGTTCTAACAAAACCGGCTGGGCTTTTTTGGCAGCAGTTCTAAATCCTAGTTTGGCAGCCAATTCAAAAGATAATGAATCGGAATCAACCGGGTGGAATGATCCGTCTTTTAAAGTCACTTTCATAGCTTCCACTTCAAATCCTGCCAAAGGTCCGGTTTTCATGGCTTCTTTAAAACCTTTTTCTACCGAAGGGATATATTCACGGGGGATATTACCTCCTTTAATTTCATTGATAAACTCCAATCCGTCTTTTCCTTCTTCTGCAGGTTCCAAAGTAAAGATAATATCGGCAAATTTACCGCGACCACCGGTTTGTTTTTTATAAACTTCTCTATGGTCTACAGCTGCCGATAAGGCTTCTTTATATTCTACACGGGGTTGCCCCACATTGACTTCGACTTTAAATTCTCTTTTTAACCGATCTACAATAATTTCCAAATGTAATTCGCCCATACCCGAGATAATGGTTTGTCCCGAGGCTTCGTCGGTTTTGACTTGAAATGTAGGATCTTCTTCTGCTAATTTAGCCAAAGCCATACCTAATTTATCAACATCCGCCTTAGTTTTGGGCTCCACTGCAATACCGATAACGGGATCAGGGAAATCCATTGATTCTAAAACAATTGGATGTTTTTCATCAGATAAAGTATCTCCTGTTTTGATATCTTTAAATCCGACACCTGCAGCAATATCTCCGGCTTCAACCCGTTTTATGGGGTTTTGTTTGTTGGCATGCATTTGATAAATACGTGAAATACGTTCTTTTTTACCGGAACGGTTGTTCAACACGTAAGATCCTGCATCTAAAAATCCGGAATAAGCTCTAAAGAAAGCCAAACGTCCGACAAAAGGGTCGGTAGCAATTTTAAAAGCCAAAGCTGCAAACGGATCCTTGACATTAGGATGTCGTAATTCTTTTTCGCCTGTTTCAGGATTGACGCCTTCAATGGCTTCTATATCTAAAGGTGAAGGCAAGTAACGCATAACACCATCCAACATAGCTTGCACGCCTTTGTTTTTAAAAGCAGAGCCTGCAAACATAGGAATTATTGACATGTCAATGGTAGCAGCTCTTAAAGCGGCAATAATTTCATCTTCGGTTATAGACTCTTCATCTTCGAAGAATTTTTCCATCAATTCATCATCATATTCGGCCACTGCTTCAATTAAATTGGCTCTGTGTTGGTTTACTTCGTCTTGTAGTTCTTCGGGGATAGGCACTTCTTCATAAGTCATACCTTTGTCTTCCTCATTCCAAATGATAGCCTTTTTGGAAATCAAATCCACCACACCTTTAAAATCGGCCTCTTCTCCAATAGGCACTTGCAATGGAACGGGATTACCCCCCAACATTTCTTTTACTTGGTTACAAACATTAAAAAAATCGGCGCCTTGTCGGTCCATTTTATTAACGAATCCTATACGGGGCACCTTGTATTTATCTGCTTGTCTCCAAACGGTTTCCGATTGTGGCTCTACACCGTCAACGGCACTAAATAAAGCCACCATACCATCCAACACACGTAAAGAACGCTCTACCTCTACGGTAAAATCAACGTGGCCGGGAGTATCAATAATGTTTACGGTATAATTTTCGCCATTATAAGGCCAAACACATTGTGTGGCGGCCGATGTAATGGTGATACCTCTTTCTTGCTCTTGTTCCATCCAGTCCATAGTGGCGGCGCCATCGTGCACCTCACCTATTTTGTGACTGATACCTGTATAATACAAAATCCGCTCAGTGACGGTGGTTTTACCGGCGTCAATGTGCGCTGCAATACCAATATTTCTTACTTTACTTAAATCTTTTGCCATTACTGCTATGTATTAAAATCTAAAATGCGAGAATGCTTTGTTGGCTTCTGCCATTCTATGAACATCTGTTTTCTTTTTAACGGCACCACCTTCTTCTTTGTAGGCAGCCAAAATTTCACCGGCTAATTTTTGCGGATAAGATTTTTCGTTACGTTTGCGCGCAAAATTAATCATCCACTTCATAGCCAATGATACTTTACGTTCCGGTCTGATAGGCATCGGTATTTGGAATGTTGCACCACCCACACGACGACTACGAACCTCAACATGAGGCATAACGTTTGAAAGGGCTTGCTTCCAAATTTCCAGAGCTGATTTTTCTTCTTCTCCTTTCTTTTGATCAACGATATCTAAAGCTTCATAGAATAAATTGAATGCTAAAGATTTTTTCCCGTTCCACATTAAATTGTTAACGAATCTTGTTACAAGTGTATCATTAAACTTAGGATCGGGTAAAAGTTGTCTTTTCTTAGGTCTTCCTTTTCTCATTTCTTAATTTTTTTCAATTACTTCTTAGGGCGTTTGGTTCCGTATTTGGAACGACGTTGTTTTCTTCCATCTACTCCGGCAGTATCTAATGCACCGCGGATAACATGGTATCTCACTCCGGGCAAATCTTTCACCCTTCCACCTCTAACTAATACTATCGAGTGCTCTTGTAAGTTGTGTCCTTCGCCGCCGATGTATGCGTTTACCTCGTTGCCATTGGTCAGTCTAACACGTGCCACTTTTCTCATGGCAGAATTAGGTTTTTTAGGCGTTGTTGTATATACACGCACACACACGCCTCGCTTTTGAGGGCTCCCTTTTAAAGCAGCCGATTTACTCTTCTTAGTTATTTTGGTTCTTCCTGTTCTAACTAATTGTTGAATTGTAGGCATATGTTTATTTTAATTTAACTTATTCTTTTTCGGACGGCAAAGATAGAAATATTTTTTTGTTTTTCAAACTGATTTTGACTTATTTAGAAAAAATAATTTTCAAAATGGCAACAAAAGTGAATTTAGAGCGTTTAATATTGGAATAAATTTAGACATAAAGGCTTGTTGTTAGAAATCTTTTATATATTTACCTCTGTTGAAACTTAATGTAAAATGTATTATAAAGTTATTGTTATGTGACATTAACGTTGGATTCACATTAACCGTTTTCTATGCTAATGACACTGTTTTCTTAATTAAAAATTGAGATATTTAATTTCTATATGACAAGATGAACTTTAAAGTGATATTTTTATATATAATAATATGTATAGCCGGAAATACTTCTATAAGCGGACAAATTATTCGTAAACCAATAACTGATAACAAAGACACGTTACATTTAAATATAACATTTTCCGATGTCTTTATTCAAAAAACCGGTACTTTTAAAAAAATAGATAATTACTTGAAGTATATTAACGATTCGTTACGACAAAAGGGTTACATCTTTAACAGACTTGTGCCTGATAGCATAAAAATAAAACATCAACAAACTTTTATTTATTACCATGCGGAATTACTGTATAAAAGAAGAGTTGACAGCATCATTATCGCCGGAGATTTAAGCTTTCCTCATAGTATTTTAAAAAAAATCAACAAAGAATTTAAAACAAAGGTTATACAAACTCAAACACTCCACACACTTTTGGCAAGATTAAATGATTTGTCATCGTTTTCATTTGAGGAACCGGTTATAAATTTTAAAAACGGCCGTAATTTAATTGTCATAAAAGCCCGGCACATCAGCCAAAACAATATTGGTGGATTTTTGGGTTTTGTGTATGATCAAAAACAAAAGGCTATAAAGTTGGAAGGTGCCATTGAAACAAGATTATACAATTTGTTTAACGCCAATGAAAGTCTGCAACTCAAATGGCAAAAAAAAGAAAGTTTTCAAAATTTGGACTGGTCTATTAATTGGCCTTTTGTAAATGGCACCAACACTAGTTTTTTTAATCATTTTTATATGAATAGAAACGATACGCTTAGCCTCCAAATTATGAACAAAACGGGCATAAATTGGCATTTAAAAAATCATATAGCAGGTATAAATTCGACTTATAATTTTAAAAGCATCAGCGGTCAAAAAAGTCAACGATTAACCTATGCCGGAATAAAATACCGGTTTAATTTTAATAAAAAACACATAAAAAGGTATATTGGCACTGATATAGAAGTTGACATGTCACAGATAAGAAACATATTATATTTTGGTAATATAAGATATGATATTATTGCATCCGAATCGCTAAAATATGTGCCGGTAGTGCAAATCATGTTTAACAGGTCAAATCAAGATTTGTCTTATGAAAAACTACATCCGGATATTTTTAGAAAATATATAACGGAGAATAAAACTTACAAACAAATTTTTAGCTTTAAAAACGATTTGAGATATACCATTAAAACGACAAGTTTTTATATCATTGGTGATTATATTTATAAGAAAACAATTGATAATTTGCTTTATACCTACGTAAACACTGGAGCCGGATTAAAAATTCTTAATAAAAATCAAATTTTAACATTTGAAATAATAAAAGTATTAAACACATCTTATCTAACTGATTATCAAGGTGTTTACATAAACATAAAACAAACATGGAGGTTTTAACACGTGTATTTTTGAAAAAACATGATTTTAAAAGTTGTATAATTAACTTTTTATTAAGATATTTGTGGTTGACAAACTCAAAAATAAAAGAAGATGAGAACAAAGTTTAATGTAATCTTAACGCTCATGCTAGCGTTAGTTGTGCAAGTGACATTTGCACAAAGTAAGGTAATCACAGGTGTGGTTACCGAAGCCGGATCGGGGGATCCCCTACCGGGTGTTAACATTGTTGTAAAAGGTACCAACACAGGTGCTACAACAGATTTTGACGGTAAATACACTATTAAGGCAGACAAAGGACAAACCTTAGTCTTCTCTTATGTAGGGTATAATACCGTGGAGAAAAAAGTTGGTGACTCTAATGTTATCAATGTACAAATGCGAGAAGGCGGCAAATTGGCCGAAGTAGTTGTAACGGCTATGGGTATTAAAAGAGAAGAAAAAACCCTGTCTTATGCAACACAACAAGTCAAAGAAAAAGAGTTAAACATCACTCATAATGACAATATTAAAACAGCTATTGCCGGAAAAGTAGCTGGTGTTCAAATAAATGGTCAAGCCGGTTCTAAATTAGGAGAGTCCGGTAAAATTAGAATTCGTGGTGCTATTTCCTTGACTTCTGATGATGATCCTTTATACATATTGGATGGTGTTCCTGTTGATAATCCAAATGATATTGACATGGACAATGTTGCATCTGTTAACGTATTAAAAGGACCGACAGCTACCGCTCTATATGGACAACGTGCTGATGCTGGTGTTGTAGTATTAACCAGTAAACAAGCTAAAAAAGGCACCTTCAATGTGGAAATAGGTACAGCAGTAACTATGGATAAAATTGCCTATTTGCCTAATTATCAAAATGAATATGGCCAAGGCTATGAAGGAGACGCTTCTTTTGATGTTTTCGGATCCCAACTTCCTCCTTCATATTATCCTTCTTATTGGACAGGAGGAGAGTTTGACGGCAAAAGATATTTAATATGGGACAATAACTATGCTGATGAAAGTTGGGGGCCAAAATTTGATGGCCAAGATTACTTACCTTGGTATGCTTGGTGGCCCGATAGTCCTTACTATGGAAAAACCGAAAAATATGTTGCACAACCTGATAATGTTAAAGATTTCTTCGATACTGGTATATTTAGTAAAACTAATTTAGCAGTCAGCGGTGGTACAAATAAATTTACTGCACGTTTTGCATATTCTAAATTAGATGTAAATGGTGTCATCCCTTATACTGACATGACCAAAGATTTTGTAAATTCTAATTTTAGTTATGACATTTCTCCTAAAATTAAATTGAATTTAGGTTTAAATATGGTGTTCTCTAAAATTCACGGTGATTTTAATGATGACTATGGTAACCAAACTACCGGTTCATTCAACTCTTGGTTCGGTCGTCAATTAGACACCCAAAAAATGAAAGAATTGAAAGATTTACAAACACCTGACGGGTATACCGCTTCATGGAACTGGTGGGGACCTGATTATTATGGTTACTTAGGTGTGGTTAATGGAAGAGAAGGGTTCAAAAAGCCTGCATTCTGGTACAACCCTTACACTTGGTTAGAACACTATGACAACAGAGATAAATCTAATAAATACACTGCTAACGTTGGTGTGGTAATTGATATTAATGACAATTGGAGTTTAAACACCGGTGTGTCAAGATACAAAAACAATTATCATAACATGTATAAGTTAGACTCTTACCTAAGTGTTTCTGCAGCACCAGAATTGTATAATGCATGGCAAAATGGCTTTGGTGTATGGGATAGTGAATCTCAAGAAGATAACTACAATGCCAGATTAAATTATAAAAATAAGTTTGAAAACTTTGATGTGGAAGCATTTATTGGAGGAAATATCCGTAAAAATAATTATTACAGAGTTTCTACACAAATGGATGTTACTGCCAACCAAGGCGGTTTAGTTATCCCTGACGTTTATGTGTTCAATAATGCCTCTGAAATCCCTGTAACCAGAAAATACGTTTATAAAAAACAAGTAAATAGTATTTATACCAAATTATCATTAGGTTATAAAAATATGGTTTACTTAGATGCCACTTATAGAAAGGATTGGAGTTCTGCATTACCTGCTAATAATAACGGGTACGGCTATCCTTCAGTAGGTTTATCTTTTATAGCTAGCAAATTAATTGAAAAAAATGATATTTTATCTTTTGCCAAATTAAGAGCTAGTTGGGGACAAGTAGGTAATGACGTAGATGCATTGAAAATCAATCCGGCTTATAACATAGGTACTAAGCCTATTGGTGGAGCGGGTTCTCAAATTTATACTTATAATCCTTCTACTTTGGTTGATCCAAATATTAAACCAGCATTGAACACTGCAGTTGAAGTAGGTACTGATCTTAAATTCTTCAAAAACAGAATGGCTTTAAGCTTTACTTATTATGATGAATTAAGAACTGATGAAATCATTCCTATTTCAATTTCACCCACAACAGGTTATACTGAATTCTTAACCAATGCTGGAGAAATTGAAAGAAGCGGTATCGAATTTACTTTAAGTGGTGACATATTAAAAGCTGACAGAAATGGTTTGAACTGGAATATGACCTTTAACTTTGGTAAAAACAAAACTATTGTAAACAAAATAAGAGAAGGCGTTCCTGTATTACAAGCACCCGGTGTATCCGGAGGTGATATTACACCTGCAGGTGCATCAAATAGACCTGCATTTGGCTTTGTAACATTAGAACATATAGAAGGCGAAGAGTGGGGACAACTAAAAGGTAACGGTTACTTAAGAGACGAAAATGGTAATATTATAGTTAATGCTAATGGTAAATATGCCGTTGCTCCAAACCAATATTTCGGTAGTGTATTACCTGATTTTACAGGAGGTTTTGTAAACACGTTATCTTATAAAGGAATTTCATTAACAGCTGCTATAGATTTCCAAAAAGGAGGTAAATTTTTCTCCTTGTCTGAAATGTGGGGAACTTATACCGGTTTATACGCAGAAACTGCTGGCAACAACGATAAAGGTAATCCAAAACGTGATGCAGTAGCTGACGGTGGTGGTGTACATATTCAAGCTGTACTTGCCGATGGTACACCTTATGACAATTATATTGAAGCTCATGACTGGGCAACACAATGGTATGGTAACCGATTGGCTGAGCCTTTTGTACATGATGCCAGTTACATTAAACTTCGAGAAGTTGCTTTAAATTATAACTTCCCTAAAGGATTCTTAGGTAAGGCTGTTAAAAGCGCTTCTATAGGAATAATTGGTCGTAACTTAATGATGATTGCCGTTGCTAGTGATAACGTTCACGGCTGGGATCCTTCGGAATTGGCCCAAACTTATGGTGAAAATGGTCAATTGCCAGGTACTAGAAGTTTTGGTATGAACTTAAAATTAAAATTCTAGAAAAATGAAAAACTTAAAAACAATAATATTATTTGTAACAATTGCCCTTACTATTGGGGCTTGTAAAAATGTAGATTTTGGTGATATTAATGAAAACACCAATGGCCCTACTTCAACAGATCCTCAAACCTTATTGACGGCAGCAATGGTTAATTATGCCACAATAACAGGTAGAGAGTATCTAATCAGACCAACTTTGTACGTACAGTATCAAACTCAAAATGTTTATACTGACGAGATGAGATATAATGAGGTTGCTTCTTATTGGGGGCAATATTATTCCAATGAAATAAGTGAATTGCAAGAAGTAATAGACTTTCTTAGCGATAGTGATAATATCACACCCACAGTTGTTAGTAAAGGAGCACCTGAAAACCAAAAAGCCGTAGCTATGGTTTTTCAATCGGTGATATATAAAAGAGTAACCGATTTATTTGGAAATATTCCTTATAGCGAAGCTATGAAAGGATTGGATAATTTAACACCAGCCTATGACAATCAAGAAGATGTGTATAAAGGCATTATTGCCAAAGTAAAAGAAGCTCGTGATTTGATGGATGAAAGCAAAACAGGCCCGATTGGTGACATTATCTATAATGGCGACATGACAAAATGGAAGAAATTTGCCAACTCATTCATTCTGCAAGCCAGTTTACAATTATCAAAAAAATATCCAGGCGCTGCTGATTATGCTGCCACTGAATTTAATGCTGCCTTAAATGATCCCGCTGGTGTTATTGAAACAGTTAGCGATGAAGCTTGGTTTAGTTTTTATAACAGCTCTCCCGGCCAAAATAACCCTTGGTCTCGAAATAGAGCCAAAGATTATAACTTATCCCAGGAGTTTACCGATGCTTTACATGGTGCGGGAGCTTTGAATCCTACTTCAAACCACACCAACGATAAACGTATCAATATCTATTCAACTGACCCAACAGCTGATGGACGTCCATACGGTTATGCAGCTGTTCAAAGTGGTGATGCTCAAATGAATAGAACTTATTTCTGGAATGTAAAAGCATCATTGCCTTTATTAACCGCTTCTTATACATATTTAAACAGAGCTGATGCTGCCAATTTGGGTTGGACAGGCGAAGTTAAAGATGATATGTTAACTCAAGGAATTATTAAATCTTATGAATCTCTTAATGATCATAAAGTTAAACCTATCATTGCAAATGGAGGATCTGCTCCTAACATAGCTGATGAAAATGAACTTCCCACATATGCTCCTATATATGCTGCAGCACGTGTAGCTGATGCAAATGCTGGTGATTATGGTCAAGTAATTGCTGAAGAAAAATGGGTAAGCTTATTCCCTCAAGGTTTTGACGCTTGGGCTGAATGGAGAAGAACAGGATTCCCGGCTTTACAACCTGCACATGATTATTTAAATGATGGAAATATTCCGAGAAGATATATCTATCCATCTGACGAATCAGGTTTAAATGGAGCTAATTATCAATCGGGTGTTAATGCACTAGTACCTCCTGCTGATAAAAATACCAGTAGAATATGGTGGGATCAATAAAATTGAACCCAGTATAATATATAAAAGAGGCTGTCACAAAAGGCAGTCTCTTTTTTTTGACAAAAAATATTAAAAAATTTATTGTCAAAAATTAAATACAATTTAATGATATTTAATAAAATACATAATCAGAAAGAATATTATTCAAATATTCGAAAAAATATATACGAACAGTTACATAAATTATGTTTTATAACAAATTTTTACCATCTTTGTTTTATTAAAAATTTGTTTAAACAAAATAACTCAATATGAAAAAAAATTATCATGTTTTACTCATGCTCATTTTTGCATTGGCAACTCAATTAACCTTTGCACAAAATGGTATTATTACAGGTACGGTTACGGACGCAGAAACCGGTGAACCATTGCCGGGTGTCAATGTAGCAATAAAAGGTACCCAAGCCGGAACTTCAACGGATTTTGACGGTCACTATAAGATTAAAGCTCAAAAAGGACAAACGCTGGTCTTTTCTTTTATAGGCTATCAAAATACCTCAAAAAAAGTTGGGGATAAAAAAGTTATCAATGTCAGTCTTAGAGAAGCACAAGAGATGCTTAAAGCTGTAACTATCAATGCTTTGGGTGTAGAGGTGAAAAAAAGCAGTCAAAAGGGTATAGCTATATCAAATGTTAAAGCCAAAACCCTATTAACCTCCGGAGAAAGTGACCCTGTTGCAGCGTTGTCAGGTAAAGTCTCCGGTGTTAATATTAACTTAGCTTCCGGAGATCCCGGGGCATCTACCAATATAACCATACGGGGTCCAAAATCAATTATATTAAGTAACAAACCACTGTTTGTAGTTGACGGCGTTCCCGTTGTAGATGACATTTACGGAAGTGGCGTAGCCGGTGTAGAACGTCCTTCAAAAATTGCCGATATTGACCCTAACAATATTGCCAGTATTAAAATCCTTAAAGGCGGATCTGCGGCAGCACTTTGGGGCTCAAAAGGAGCCAATGGTGTCGTTATTATTACCACTAAAAAAGGAAAGAGTGCCAAAAAAGGTCAAATTAATGTCACCATAACCAGTTCTTATGGCATTGACAATGCCTTAACCAAATTTCCCTTACAAGATACTTTTGGTCAAGGAAAGGAGGGTAAATACCCTTTACCAGGACAATTCTTTGACAAATCAGGATCCTGGGGAGATAAAATATCCGAGCGCTCCGGAGCTCCTGATTTAACATCCTATATTCCAAATGATGAAGCCAATTCGTTATACTTTGAAGACCAAGACGGTAATAAATGGGGTATGGTTTTTCAAAAAAACTCAACTAAAACTTACAATAAAAAAAATTATGATGCCGTTATCGGTGCCGGAACCACACTTAGAAACTCCATACAATTATCAACCGCTACCGATAAAGCCCGATATTTTTTAGGATTTAATCATTTGGATCAAACAGGTATTTTTGCCCAAAGTTATTATAAAAAAATAGGTGTCAATTTTAATACAATTATCAGTCCTACCAAAAAATTAAAAATAAAAACCAATATTCAATATGCCAATACCAAACAAAATGCGATTCAAAAAGGATCTAACTTATCCGGTTTGTTATTAGGTTTATATAGAACGCCTGCTGATTTTGACAATTCCGGATATTATGGAGAACGGCATGAATATGGTAGTATTTCAAAGTTTAGCCATCGTAGTTACAGGGCTCCTGTTGGAACTTTCTATAAAGGAAATCCGGGATATAGCAATCCTTTGTTTACAGTAAATAAACAAAAAAACCCCTATTACTCCAATCATATTATAGCCGGTACTAATTTCGGATATCAAGTAAATGAATGGTTAAAACTTATTGCCAAAGCCGGCGTAGACTATGCAGGAGAACAAGCTGACTCCTATTTTCCTACAAGTAGCGGCGAAGAGCCAAAAGGAAGTTATAGCACTTATATATACAATTCTTTACAATTGAGTGGAGATTTAATAGCCCAAATAAATACAGAAATTGTTAAAGATCTAACATTGGATATGATGATAGGAACAAATTGGTTCCATAGAGAATATGATTATGACTGGGTTTATTATTATGATTTCTTGCTACCTATTGAAAATTCAAATGCCGGAAATGCAACTCCTGACAAAAGATACCCTGGTATTGGTGGATATGTTAAAAGAAAAAATTCTGGATACGGAACAGCTACTTTAACATATAAAGATTTAGCCTATTTAACCTTAACCGAGCGAGCAGAACGTTCGTCAGGTTATTATGGCCTTATTTCATATCCATCTGTTTCACTAGCTTTTGATGTAGCCAACTTAAAATATTTTAAAGATAAAGATAGTAACTTGTTAAACCAACTAACCTTAAGAACAAATTGGTCTAAAGTTGGGAACGAACCTTCAGGAACATATTTTCTTACAACTTATTATGTTAACGCTTCTGATCGTGACGGCTATGCTTCTTACTGGTCAGCCGGTGGATATGGTGGCGCTTTTTGGCGTTCTCCCAGAAATGGCAATCCTAAATTAAAACCGGAAATTACAACAGAAATTGAATTTGGTGCAGATGTTAAAATGTTCAATCGACGTTTATCATTAAACCTTTCTTACTATGACAGCAAATCTGAAGATTTAATATTACCTGTAAGTGTTCCTGCAGCTACAGGTTTTACAAAACGTTGGAGTAATGTGGCATCTATGACTAACAAAGGTTTTGAATTAGAGGCCAGTTATGTCACAATCAGTAAACCTAATATAAATTTAACCTTTGGTGGAACTTTTACACAAAATAAAAATAAAGTAGTACATATAGAAGGAAGTAAATATATACCCCTTGACGGTTTCATTTCAACATCATCCGGCGTTGCCGAAGGATATGGTTACGGTATTTTACGTTCCGGTGATTTTAAAAGAGATAATAATGGATATGTATTAGATGATAACGGATTTCCAGTTAAGGGTGATAAAGAATTTGCCGGTGATCCTAATGCCGATTTTAAAGCCAGTATCTATACTAACCTACGCTATAAGAAATTTAAATTTAAAGTTTTAGTTGACGGTTCCTTCGGAGGTAAATCTTGGGATGGTACCTATGGTGCTCTGACCTATTTTGGTCGAACGCTTGAAACTGCAAACGAAGTAACTGTAGATGGTAGTATGGTTAACTCAAAAGGTGAAACCGTACAGTCATTGGTTTTTTCTCAAAAAATATGGGGAGTAAATAATGGTGATGGAACTTATACCGTGCGTGGTAATGTCAAAGACTTTGGGGCCGGAGAAGTGTTATTAGATGAAATTTGGTATACCGGTATCGGCGGAGGATTTGGCCCTGTTGGCACACAGTTTTTTAGAGATGCCACATGGATTAAATTAAGAGAAGTATCTGCTGGCTACACCTTTAAAGGAAAAACTTTTGGTGTAAGTAAAATTAAATCTATTTATTTCGGTGTTACAGGTCGCAATTTATATTTATGGACCAAAGATAAAAATTGGCATATAGACCCCGAAAGTAATTTAAGTGGGTCCAGTCGCGGCCGTGGTTTACAATACTTTAACCACCCCACCACTAAATCCTTTATATTTACCACAATAATTAACTTTTAATTATGACAACTATGAAACATATAAAAATATTAATATTAAACATTGCGATACTCTTATCAAGTGTTTCGTGTAAAAAATTTGTAGAAGATTACTACGAGGACCCTCACGGTATAACATTTACCTTAGCTGAACAAGAAATGACTGCTGTTATGCTCGAAAATCAATTTTTTAATAAAGCAGATGGTATGAGAATGGCTTTAATGTGGATGAACCAAGCCACAGGAGCAGACCGGCAATATAAATCACTTGATAATTGGAATAATGCAGATGGAACTGATTTTAACAATCCATGGAGTGAAGCATACCTAACAATGAGCCAAGCCGACTTACTCGTTAAAATGGCAAATGACGATGGCAATATCGTGTTAAGAGGTATTGGCAAACTATATAAAGCCTGGGCAGGTGGCGTGGTAACTTCTCTATGGGGAGATGTGCCGTTTTCTCAATTAAATGATTTTGATCAATACCCTGATCCTGTTTACGATTCGCAAGCGCAAGTTTTTCAACAAGTACAAAATTTGTTAGATGAAGCCATTGATGATTTAAACTCAAATGTTGGTAATATACCGGAGGAACGTGATATTTATTTTACCGGTGATTCACATAAATGGGTTAAAATAGCCCACGCACTCAAAGCCCGTTTTTATTTACATACTCGTCAATACGATTTGGCACTTAGTGAAGCACTTCTAGGCCCCTCAAATGTAAATGAAGATTTATATGCCCAATTTGACAGTAACGAAGATGCTCCTTACTCAAAATGGAACCCTACCAAACAATTTGATTATCAAAGATCCGGTGATTTAAAAGCAAATGAAGCATGGGCACACAAAAGGCTATTAAACGGCCTCAGAAATAACTCTAAAACCACCGATACTCGTAAATCATATTATTATACCGGAGACGGTCTTAATGTTAATGCCACCGCTTCAGGAACCGGTTTGTTTTTCGGGAATATGCCTTTAGTCACTTATGGTGAAATGTTATTAATTGCAACCGAAGCTACATTGAGAAATACCGGTAACGCAAATAGAATTGACGATGCCCTCAATTATTATAATACTTACAGAGCCTTATTAACTGCAGGCAATTACAGTGGAGGATTTGGCTCCGGCGATTTCCAACCTTATACGAGTTCGGATTTTGATCATGGTGGTATTGAAAATACTGATAATATTGATCCTGTTAAAGCCTTTTTTAGAGAAATATTTGAAGAAAGATATATTTTCTTTATTGGTGATTATGAATCATTTATAGATTTTTCAAGAAGTTTTAACGATCCTGATGTACCACAATACATGCGCTTGCATTATGATGATAACGGGGACCCAAAATATTCGGGACAACCTTTAAGATTTATCTATCCGCAAAATGAAGAGGATGCAAATGACAATTATCCGGGCACAATTGATATTAATACACCGCTTTACTAAAAAAATAGAAACATAAATTTAAAAAGGCTGCCTTCAAGGTAGCCTTTTTTATTGTGCCCAATTAGGCATAGTCTGTAAATTGATACCAAACACCCAATTCATATACAAGTAAGCTACTAAGGTTAAAATAAGAATAGCCATAATATTTAACCAAAAACCGGTTTGCATCATATCTGCAATTTTTAATTTTTTGCTACCAAAAACTATGGCATTAGGTGGTGTAGCTACCGGTAACATAAAAGCAAAAGAGCCGGCAATAGTAGCCGGTATCATTAAAAATAAGGGATTGACTTGTGTCGCCACTGCCATAGCCGCCAATATCGGTAAAAAAGTTTCAACCGTGGCTGTATTGGAAGTCAATTCGGTTAAAAATGTAATGGTAGTAATGATAATCAACAAAATAAGAATAGGATGCCATGATTGTAAGCCGCTTAAATGTTGTCCTATAAAAGCCGACAAACCCGAATCTTTAAACCCACTGGCTAATGCAAAACCACCCCCAAACAGCAAAATGATACCCCAAGGTATTCGCTCTGCAGTGCGCCAATCCATCAAAAAATATGATTTTGTTTGGTTTTTGGCGGGAATCAAAAATAATAAAACGCCAATTAAAATAGCAACATTGCCGTCCGTTATCCATTTTTGATGTCTAAATATTTGTGACCAACCCGGGATAGTAAAATATCCCAAATCTATAGGACGACGAAATAACCATAATAAAGCCAAAGTGATAAATAAACCCAACACCCATTTTTCTTCATATTGCATAGGACCCAATTGTTTATATTCTTGTTCGATTACTGTTTGGCCGTCCGTAAAATTTACTTGGCTTTTTTTAAAAAACAGTAAATACAAATAAATATAAGTGACGGCTAATAAAATAAGGGATAATGGCAACGCAAACAACAGCCATTGCGCAAAAGAAATGTCAGGGGCGTCCGGAAAATAAATTTTAAATATCCGCACAAAAGACAAATTGGGTGGCGTGCCTATCAATGTCGCTACGCCTCCTATAGAAGCGGCATAAGCAATACTTAACAACAAACCTTTTTCCATTTTTTTTAAAGCGGATGAGCGGTTCATTTCTTCCATTTTTGCTATTATGGATAATAAAATCGGTACCATCATCATAGTAGTGGCCGTATTAGAAACCCACATAGACAAAAAAGCGGAAGTTAACATAAAGCCTAATAAAAGCCTTGATGGACTCAAACCTATCAGCAAAAGTAAACGCAAGGCAATTCGCCTGTGTAAATGCCATTTTTCCATGGCCAAAGCCATTAAAAATCCACCAATAAACAAAAAAATAATATGATTAAAATAAGTGGAAGCGACTGTCTTGCCGCTCATAATACCCAGTAATGGAAAAAGTGCCACAGGCAACAATGCAGTAACCGCCAAAGGCACGATTTCAGTCATCCACCAAATAGCCATCAATAAGGCAATGCCTGCCATATAAGCTATAACCGGCTTGTCCGGATCCAAGACTTCAGGAAACAGTATCAATCCGGCAAATATCAAAGGCGCTAATGCAAATAAGACTAATTTAACATAAGAAACTTCTTGCAACAGTTTCATAATCATTGCTTTAAAAAATCAACTTTTAAAGGATGCCACGATTTCTTATCACCGGTAATTTGATCACGAATGCTAATTAATTCCAAATAATCGGGCACAAATTTGATGAGCATATAATCCTTGTCCCTGTTGGGATAAAATTTTTGCCACCCCTCTTTCCACATCGTTTGTTTCAAGCTGTCATCATTTACAATAAAAGCCTTGCCGTATAAGGAAACATAACCGGTTCGCGGCTCGTCAACATAATGTAGGGATACGGTATGATTGTGCTTAATTTCTTGTGCTTTTCTACTATTCGGATTGGTAGCCAAATATATGACAAACAATGAATCCGGAGCAAAAGGCTCCATCAACCTTACCTTAGGTGTTCCGTTTTTGTCTATGGTAACCAAACTACCATAATAAGCTCTTTTTATGATTTGTCGAGCTATATGTAAAGCCCTGTGTTCCATTTGGTTAAAATCAACCGGATGTTTTCTTTCCGGCAATACTTTAGAACCGGACATACTGAAATAGTAGCCGGCAAATACCAATAAAAATAATGAGAAACCTACGATTTTTTTCATAATTTAATAAATAGTTTTAATAACAAAAATACCAAGCTATCATACACTATATCTTAAAATGTAGTATATAGTATACGACCTGCCCTCTAATTTAAGTCCAATAAATTTACCAAAATATATTGATTTTTAGATGGTATTTTGTTTCAATTTGGATATTTTGCCTAAAATATACTTAGCCATTAACAAAATTCCTGTATTTTTGTTAAAAATTAATAAGTATGAGAGTTGCGATATTTATTTTTGCCTTTCTTTATTTTATGACACCGGTTATGGCACAAAGCCGTCCCGATAGCATGCCGGTATATCCGGGTTGTGAAACAGCTAAAGAAAAAATGCCTTGTTTAAAAGAAAAATTACTCGACTTTATTGCCGGTAATTTTAATCAGGATATTTTATTTAGTATTAAAGACAGTTCCAGTGTGCAAATGCTTATCACTTTTATCATTGACACCGATGGTAGTCTCACTGAAATTCATATCAACTCACCTTATGACTCGTTAAATACCGAAATGCAACGTGTTTTATCAAAACTGCCAAAAATTATTCCGGCTAAAAAAGGGCAAACTCCGGTTACTATGCAATACCAATTGCCTGTAAGTTTTGATATAAAAAAATAATTGACTTAGGTATAAACGAAATACTGATTTTATCATTATTTTTCTCAATAAAACCAGTAGCATATACATTGATAATACCGGAATGATTAGATGTTTTAAGCAAATTTTTTCACTTCATTTTGTTCGACATACATAGAGAATCGCATGTTTATACCAAATCCGCCACCCGGAATCGTTAATCTGAAATCAATCATGCATTCGTGACAAAAACACTTTTAAAAATGCTGTTATAAAAAAATAATTTCTTTATCACATTTTTTTACTTTTTATACAAATTTGTAACAAAATCAATTATCTTTGCCGGTGATAAAAACAGGGGTGCTCAAAATAACGAGCTGAGATCATACCCTTAGAACCTGAACAGGTAATGCTGTTAAGGAAGCTAATATTTTGATTTGCAACTTCCCTTGTTTTTTACCTATAATTTTATTTATAACCGTAAAAAACAAACCAAATGAAACAATTTTTATTACTAATTTTCTTGTCGGGATGGTATATTCTTCCGGCACAAGACATCAAAATCAACGGTAAAGTAACCGGTGAAAACAATGAAATCTTAAAAGGTGCCAATGTAGAATTATTAGAAACCCACCAGCAGCAAATCACCGGACAAAACGGCGAATTTGTCTTTGCTGTAAAACCGGGCAAATACACCTTAGCGGTTTCTTACACGGGTTATAAGCCCAAAAAAACCGTAGTAATAGCTCAGCGAGATACTTATCTGCTTATTAAATTACAACCGGCTATTGAACAACTGGGCGAAGTTTTAATCAATGCCGTAAAAGCAACCTCCGGCATGCCGGTGGCTCAGACCAATCTGTCTAAAAAAACCATAGTTGTTCAAAATGTAGGACAAGACGTGCCTTATTTACTCGAAACTTTACCAAGCGTGGTGGTTACATCCGACGCCGGCGCCGGTATCGGTTATACAGGTATTAGAATTAGAGGTATCAGTTCGCAACAAATCAATGTGACCTTAAACGGCATACCTTTTAACGACCCCGAATCGCAAAGTGTCTATTGGGTAGATATTCCGGATATTGCCGCCAATACCGAAAGTATCCAAATACAACGAGGTGTAGCTACATCAAGTTTTGGAACCGGTGCTTTTGGTGCTGCCCTTAATTTGCAAACCGATAAAATCAGCCCAAAAGCTTATGCTACCGTTCAAGCCGGTTACGGTAGTTTTAACACCAAAAAATATGGTGTCAAAGGTAGCACCGGTCTGCTTAACAAACATTTCGAATTTAGCGGTCATTTTTCAAAAACCACTTCGGACGGTTACATTGACCGGGCATCATCCGATTTAAAATCTTATTATGTATCCGGCGCCTATAAAGACCAAAAAAACACCTTAAAAGCCATTATTTTCGGAGGACACGAACGCACTTACCAAGCTTGGTACGGTCTTGACAAAGCGACTTTTGAAACCAACCCCACCTTTAACTACGCCGGTGCCATATACGACAGCAATTGGAATGTAATTGACTATTATGACAACCAAGTGGACGATTACCGGCAAGATCATTACCAATTGCATTACAGCCACCGTTTCAGTCAAGATTTAAAACTCCATTTGGCAGCTCATTACACATACGGACGCGGTTATTACGAAGAGTATGAACAAGATAAAAGTTTGAGTAAATACGGCTTAAGCTCATTTACTGCCAACGGAGAAATCATAGAACAAACCGATATAATCCAACGCAAATGGCTCGACAATGATTTTTATGGATTAGCCGCCTCACTCAGCTATAAAACAGAAACCGCTCAATACACCTTCGGGCTGGCTGCCAATGAATATGACGGGCGTCATTTCGGCCGTATTATTTGGGCTAAAAATGCTTTCAACAGCGCTTATGACCACGAATATTATCGCAATACAGGTCTCAAAAAGTCGGTTAACGGTTTTGCCAAAGCCTTATATCAAATCAGCCCTAAATTAAAATTGTTTACCGATGTGCAATTTAGACGCATTGACTACCAAGTAACAGGCACTAAAGGTTGGCAAATTCCTATTGAAATATCTGATAATTTCTTTTTTATCAACCCCAAATTAGGATTGTCTTACAATCTGAATTTACAAAATGATTTATATATTTCCATAGCACAGACACACCGCGAACCCAATCGTTCCGACTACAAATATGCTACCGGCAGCAAACCTGAAGCCGAAACCTTGAATGATATTGAAGCCGGTTGGAAATACCGTAATGATAAACTAAAAACAGAGGTTAATTTATATGGCATGTTTTATGAAAACCAATTGGTTTTGACCGGCAAAATAACGAATACCGGCGATCCAATCAAAGCCAATGTGGGTAAAAGTCATCGTATAGGTGTCGAATTGCAAACCGCTTATCAAGCTGCTAATAAATGGCAACTACAAGCCAATTTGACCCTAAGTGATAACAGAAACGATGAGTATGCAGGTTTTAAAAATACACAAATTGCCTACTCACCAAGTCTGATTGGAGCCGGCATTATCAGTTTTAAACCCGTAAAATCATTTAATATACAAGCTATTACCAAATATGTTAGCGAACAATATATGGACAATCGCAATATTGCCGCTTCAAAACTGGATGCATATTGGACTGAAAACATATTTATGTCCTACCAGTTGTCAGGACAATCTTTTAAAAACTTAAATTTAAGCTTAAAACTAAATAATATTTTCAATAAAAAATATGCTTCTAACGGCTATATGTGGGGCGATACACCATATTATTTTCCACAAGCCGGATTTAATGTATTGGGAGGCGTAACCATTACTTTTTAAAAAGACAATAAATCCCATTGTCAGATTCTGTAATAACAAAGAAGCTGTCTCAAAAGGTGAAATTTTCTGTCATTTTGAATCCCGTTTTTACGGAATGGAAAATCTTTTGCTTGACAATCAATAACTTAACAATTAATGCTTTTTGTTAATGTATTATATCAAAACGACATACAAAATAGTCCAATATTTCGTTTCTTTTTCACTTACTCAGCGTCGAAAATACTTGTCTGTAGCTACGCTACTACTGCGTTTTTCTCCTTGATTAAGCAAAAAATAGTCCAAAATATTTTGGACTATTTTATAAATCGATTTGGTATTATAAAAGATACTTTTGAGACAGCTTTTTTTAATATTAACCATCATACAGGATAATGTTGTAATTTTGCAATATGAAAAACAATATGATATACGGGCTTCATCCGGTTATGGAAGCCATCAACTCCGGCAAACAAATTGATAAAATTTTTATTCAAAAAAATCTTAAAGGCAGCTTGTCACAAGAACTACTGTCACTGTTAAAAAACAAAAACATCACCTACAAAACAGTACCTGTTGAAAAAATAAACCGCCTGACCCGGGACAACCATCAAGGTGTTGTTGCTTTTGTCAGTCCCATTACCTTTTATACCTTGGAAGATATCTTGGAAAAACCGGCCGGCAAAGCCCGCAGTTTTATTTTGCTCGACGGCATTACCGATCCGCGCAATTTCGGTGCCATTGTCAGAACAGCTGTTGCCGTTGATGCCGATGGTATAATTATTCCTGAAAACAATAGTGCACCGGTCAATGAAGATGTCGTTAAAACATCTGCAGGTGGTATTTTTAAAATCCCTATTATAAAAGTAAAACACTTAAAAGATGCTATTTTCTTGTTACAAGCTCACGATATTAAAATAGTAGCTGCCACAGAAAAATCGGATACTTTGGTATATAATATAGACCTAAAACCTGACTTTGCTTTAATTATGGGTAGCGAAGGCAAAGGAATCAACAAATCGTTGCTACAAATGAGCCAAGCACGTGCCAAACTGCCTATGTCCCCCAAAATGGACTCTCTCAATGTCTCGGTAGCTTGCGGTATTATTTTGTATGAAGCCATCCGCCAGCGGCTATAAGTTTGACTATTTTATTTGGTAAAAATTGCCGTATATTTGTATAACGATTTTGAAACAATGGAATTAGATATCATTATTATTTTAAGCCTTTTATTGTTATCTGCTTTTTTTTCGGGCATGGAAATAGCTTTTGTCAGTGCCGACCGGGTGCAATTGGCCATTGATAAACAGAATCAAGGTGTGGTAGCCAATATATTACAAAAACTGACTAAAAAACCTTCCGATTTTATCACCACCATGCTGGTAGGCAACAATGTTGCTTTGGTTATCTATGGTTTTTTTATGGGTGATATCATCACGCGCTATTTAAAAATATATTGGCCGCATATACATGGTTTTAACGAACTGCTATTGCAAACCTTGATATCCACCTTGGTGATTTTATTCACAGCGGAATTTTTGCCCAAAGTCATTTTTCAGTTATATGCCAATAAATTATTACGTTTGTTTGCCATACCCGCTTATATTATTTATGTTATATTTTGGCCTGTAACCCAATTTATCTTGCGCTTGTCCAATTTTATTCTAAAATATTTTTTTAAAACCAAAACCGCCGATGTGCAAGACGCTGTAACCAAAGTGGAATTGGCCAAATTTATATCACAAAAACTCGAACATGCCGAAAAACAAGAGGGCGAAACCGATAAAGAATTGGAAATTTTAAACAATGCCATGGACTTTATCGATGTCAAAGCCCGCGAAATAATGATACCGCGCACCGAAATTGTAGCCATTGAAGATGATGCATCCATAGAAGAATTAAAACAAAAATTCATAGATTCGGGTTTGTCTAAAATTATTGTTTATCATGATAATATTGATGATGTCATTGGTTATATACATTCGTTTGAACTGTTTCAAAATCCTAAAAATCTAAAGTCCGTTATACGGAAAGTATTATTTGTCCCCGAAACTATTTCAATACACGAACTGCTCAAACTAATGACCAAAAAGAAAAAAAACATTGCCATAGTTTTGGACGAATACGGTGGTACGGCCGGATTAATTACACTTGAAGATATTATAGAAGAAATTTTTGGCGAAATAGAAGACGAACACGACAAAAATGAATTGTTTGAAAAACAAATAGACGAAAACACCTTTATTTTGTCGGGGCGACATGAAATTGAAGATTTGAATAAAAAATACCATTTAAACATTCCCGAAGATGAATCTTATGAAACCTTGGGCGGTTATATCTTGTCTAAAATAGGCGAAATTCCCGAGGAAAACGAAGCTTTTGACATTGATCATTTTCATATCAAAATAAACAAAGCCAATCAAAAAAAGATAGAAAAAGTCGTCTTGAAAAAATTGCACGAATAAGTGAAAGTAAAAACCACATATTATTGTCAAAACTGTGGCGCACAATATTCAAAATGGATGGGGCAATGCACTGCTTGCAAACAATGGAACACCATAGTTGAAGAAGTAGTGTCTAAAAAAGAAGCCAAAACCGGTGTCAAACCCGGGCAAAGCAAATTGATCAAATTATCGGATATTGATACCGAATCGGAATACCGCATCAAAACCAATAATGAAGAATTGGATCGTGTATTGGGCGGTGGTATAGTGCCCGGCAGTGTCATATTACTCGGTGGCGAACCCGGTATTGGCAAATCGACCTTAATGCTGCAAGTGGCGCTCCATTTACCATTAAACACACTTTATATTTCGGGCGAAGAAAGTCCCAAACAGATTAAAATGCGGGCACAACGCATAGGCACCGACGCCGGTCAAATGCAATTACTGTTTGAAACCAATGTGCAAAAAATATTGCATACTTTGCAACACAACAAACCCGGCATCTTGATTATTGATTCCATTCAAACTCTGCACAGTGACTTTATCGAATCGTCTGCCGGCAGTATATCGCAAATACGTGAATCGGCCGGAGAAATTATCAAATATGCCAAGCAAAATCACGTGCCGGTGTTTATCATAGGTCATATCAATAAAGAAGGACAAATAGCAGGCCCCAAAGTGCTGGAACACATGGTGGACACGGTATTGCAATTTGAAGGTGACCGCAATCATTTGTTTCGCATATTGCGGGCTCAAAAAAACCGTTTCGGCTCTACCCACGAGATAGGGATTTTTGAAATGTATAACAAAGGACTGCGCGAAATAAAAAATCCGTCTAAACTATTACTATCCTCTAACGAATCAGGGTTAAGCGGCACGGTAATAGCAGTAGCCATGGAAGGCGTCCGCCCTTTATTGATTGAAGTGCAAGCCCTGGTCAGCCCTGCAGTTTACGGCACGCCACAACGCACCACCACCGGCTACGATATCAAAAGACTGCATATGATTTTGGCTGTTTTAGAAAAAAGAATGGGTATTAAACTCTCAGGCAAAGATGTCTTTTTAAACATCACCGGTGGTATTCGCATTGATGATCCTGCTATTGATTTGGCAGTGGCAGCAGCCATTTTGTCTTCAAATAATGACAGCCCCGTATCGGCACAGTGGGCCTTTGTAGGCGAATTGGGATTGACCGGCGAAGTGCGTCCCGTCACACGTATAGAACAACGTATTTCCGAAGCCGAAAAGTTGGGTTTTGAACGTATTTTTATTTCAAAACATAATAAAATAAATCCCAAAAACTATAAAATTGCTGTCAATATGATTGGCGAAATCAAAGATTTGCAACATTTGGTTTAATACTTCAATAACTATATATGCTTAAAAAATTTATATATTTTATTATAACAAGCTTGATGATTGGCTGTCAAAACAATACATCTATATCACAAGAACCGGCGGTAAATATAGAAAAAGACACTTTTAATTATTTACCCACATCAACCACCGGACAAGTAGTAAAACATCATTATTACAGCTTGTCTTATAATGAAGATTATGAAAATGCCGAATGGGTGGCTTATAGTTTAAGCCCAAAACAGTTAAGTTACAGACAAATAGAACGCCCCCGTTTTATTCGCGACCCACAAGTTAAAACCAAATCGGCGCACTATAAAAACTATTATCCCAACGGCTATGAAAAAGGCCATTTGCTGCCGGCTGCCGACCGCCGTTTTTCAACAGAAGCTTTTGACGAAACTTTCTACACGTCTAATGTCAGTCCTATGGATCATTATTTTAATAGTGGCATCTGGAATAATTTGGAGAAACAAGTCCGCTATTGGGTCAAAAGATACGGTAAATTATATATAGTTACCGGCGGTATATTACAACCCGGATTGGAACGAATCGGTCGTGAAGAAGTAGCCGTCCCCGATTATTTTTATAAAATTGTTTTAGATTATAAAAATCCTGACAAAGTAAGAATGATTGGTTTTTTAGTGCCACATAAAGACCTTGACAAGCCTTTAAAAAACTTTGTAGTGCCTGTAGACAGTATTGAAACAATAACCGGTATTGACTTCTTTCCCGCCCTACCCGATAGCATCGAAAACAAAGTGGAAGCCGGCAAACACCCTGAAAAATGGCGATTTGTCAAATTTGAATCGTGGCAACGCTAATTATAAATACGCAAAGTATTTCCGTTTTGTGTAACATGATAAGGCTTCATAGGATATTCGCCGTCGCCACTGGTTAATTGGCCGGTGTATAAACTGTATGTATTGTCTTCACAATCGCAGCGACAGGTAAACTGATTGGGTTGCATGGTTGAACATGCCGATGGATAATGATTGGGATCACTGGCTTCAAAAGCCGTAAATGAATTGCCCGTGTTAAAAACAATAACACCTTTGATGCCTATATTGTGCACCAAAACCGAATTGTTGGCAAATTGTAAGGATGAATATTCCGGTAAATCCAAATTGATACTAATTGAGAAACTGACATCTTCAAGATAGGGGTTATTGTAAGTTTTATTCTTTTTACACGAAGCAAACATCAGAAAAAAAACTACTAAAAAAAGTGCATAGGATTTCATAAACTATGATTCAATAAATTTTTTAACCACTTTGTAAGCCGCTTCCTTGGCTTGGTTCAAATCGTCGTTTACTATAATGACGTCAAAATCCTTGGCATATTGCATTTCCGATTCGGCTTTTTCTACCCGCATCCTAATTTTGTCCGGTGTTTCGGTTTGTCTGGCTTGTAGTCTTTTTTGCAATTCAGCCACCGAGGGCGGTTGCACAAAAATAGCCAAACTATTGTCCGGATATTGCTGTTTGATATTTAAACCACCTTTGACATCTATATCAAAAATCACATTTTTTCCGGCTTTGAGCAAGCGGTCCACTTCCGATTTTAAAGTGCCGTAATAGTTATCTTTATAAACTTCTTCCCATTCTACAAAAGCATTTTCTTTTATTTTTTTTTGAAAATCGACCGGGCTTAAAAAATAATAATCTTGACCATCAACTTCATTGGGGCGTTTACTCCGCGAAGTTGCAGATACCGAAAAAGCCAAATTGAGCTCCGGTTTACTCAAAAGATAATGCACCAATGTTGTTTTGCCACTGCCCGACGGAGCCGAAAAAATGATTAATTTACCTGTCTTCATTTAGCTAAAAATTATCTTTCAAAGATAAGTTTTTTTATGAAATATATAATCTCCAAACTAAAACTCATTTATAAATAATAACTTTGTCGTTTATAAATTATGATTTTTATGGATTTAACCGGTATAGATAAAATTAGCATTGCTTTTTATAATTTGGAAAACTTCTTTGATACGTATGATGACCCCAATACGGCCGACGACCCGTTTACACCTAAAGGTTTTATGCATTGGGTCAAAAAACGTTTTGAAAACAAGTCTAAAAAAATAGCTTTTGCCATCAGTCAAATAGGGCTGGCTGAAACCGGTCTGTCCCCGGTCTTAATAGGTCTGGCCGAAGTGGAAAACAAACGGGTTATTAAAAACATCATCAAACGCAAACCGTTAAAAAAACTACCTTATGGTTATGTTCATTTTGAATCGGCAGACCGTCGCGGTATGGATGTGGCCTTGCTATACCGTAAAGATTTGGTGCAAATATTACAATCAAAAGTTTATCCGCTTACACTGTATAATGATGCAGGTGAAGCTTACAACACCCGCGATATTTTATATGTCAAAACCAAACTGTTTGGAGAAACGATTCATATAATTATTAACCATTGGCCGTCGCGACGCGAAGGAGATTTTGAATCGGATTATAAACGATACCGTGCTGCTGAAAAACTCAATGAAATAGTGGATTATATTTACTACGAACAGCCTGAAGCCAAATTTGTCTTAATGGGCGATTTTAATACCGACCCCGACGATGCGCATTTAATAATGTTTAACAAACGCTTTTTTAATCCGGCACTAAATATATATCAAAATAACCAAGGTAGTCTTAATCATCAGAAACAGTGGCATTTATTTGATCAAATTATGTTTAGTCGTAATTTTTTAGATCAAGGTTTATCCTTTGACAGTTTTCATATTTTTAAACCGTCATTTTTAAAAGTATGGCAAGGCAAACATAAAAACCAACCTTTTAGAACTTACCGGGGACGACATTACCAAGCCGGATATAGTGATCATTTTCCCGTATATGCCTTGCTAATACCAAATACAAATATAAATTAAACCAATATTTCGTTTCTTTATCACTTACTCCGCATCGAAAATACTTGCTCGTAGATACGGCTACAACTGCGTTGTTCTCCTTGATTCAGTCCAAAACATCTTGGACTATTCTATAAATGAATTTGGTATAAAAAAGCCACAGCAAAGGCCATGGCTTTAATGTTTAAATGACATATATTTAGTTAAAAATATAAATCAATTTGGCATAATGCTATATTTTTTATTTGATGATAATTCTTTTGATGCCGGATTTGTCATTAGAATGGACTTGCAATAAATACACACCTTTATTTAAATGTCCCAAAATAATGCTCTTTGTAAAAGTATCGCCATTATTATGATAAACACGGCTAAACACTACTCTACCGGATAAATCCATAAGTTTTAAATCAATAATACGTCCTGCATTCAATTCAATGTTAACTTGACCGTTTGACGGATTGGGCCATACTTTAAATAAATCAAATTTTTGATCAGTTAAAGCCGCTGATATTTCTTCACAAATTTCCAAAGCCCACATATTTAATGAACCACCGTCACCATCAACCGAATCTGTTATTTGTAAAGTCCAATCACCTTGTGCATCTTCACCGTTTAAAACACTTAGTGTTTCAAAAGGTTTCATATCATCTCTAATAGCCGGAGATGAATCATGACAATCTAAAAAGTTTTCAGAAGCATCATCATAAACCACTTGTATGTTCTGGTAATTTCCTGCACAAGTTCCGGCCTGATTCAAAATGACTTCAGTATTCGACGGACTAATCAACTTAATTTCCAAATCGGATATGCGGGTATGGGCAATATCTACAAAAACTTTGGTTTTACTAATAATATTAGTGGCAGAATAGTTGATATGAGATTCAATTGGAGTATTGTTCACAGTTGTAGGAATATTGACTGACGTAGTGTTAAATTCTTGTGTACAGTGTATTTGTAAAGTTGAAAAAGATCTACTTTCGGAAAAAACACCGTCAGCACATTGATTTTTAGGTTTGACACGCCAATAATAAGTGGAACCATCGGTAATACCGTAAGTATGTTCTTTTATCAAAAAAGAAGTTGCAGGAACTATTTCATCTAAAATTATATTACTAAAATCGGGGTTAACCGCAATTTGCAATTGATATTCTTCTGCATTGGGGTGCGGTTCCCATTCCAAGTTAAAGGGCTTTTTTAAATCGATTGCACCATCGGCAGGTGCCAATAAATACATAGGAGCAAATGCATTTTTCAAAACATGCAATTCCAAATTCTTTATAACCGACGCTCCTCCATTAGTTGCCACTACTTCCAAATTATATAAGCCTGCGGCTACATTATCCAAGCCTGTAATTTCCAAATTAAAATTACCATTAACAGATAAAGAGGGAGGGGAAAAAACGGCAGAAGCACCGGCTGGCAAACCGTTTAACGAAAAAGTTGTTGCGCCGGAAACATTATTGGTTTTAGTATATAAGAGTTCGTAAATCGTAGATGTGTTATTAGCAGTACAAACAGCACGTTTAGCGCCATTAGTAGTATTGACGGCAAAGGGATTATTAATGCCTGTTACAATAATGGATACATCCTGTTTATTATATTTTAAATTTCCTTTATGTGAAATGGTAATTGTATAACTTCCGGAAGCATTATTTACCTGTATTTTTTCAAAATTATCAACTAAATTGTCGCCTGTAGTTGCAGCTGCACTTGGGTTAGCCGGATTCAACTTCCACGGATAATATACCGTGCTGTTTTTGGTTATTCTAATATCCAAATCATTGACCAAAGCCGGAGTGGGATTGTCTAACAAATCGGCAGGTGTACCGGTAATTACATGTCCGGCAGGATCAGTCCAACAAATACTAGCCATTAAAGGCTCGGTACCATCTGCTTCAACAGTAAAACTATAAGTTTCTCCTTGATTTAACGTAATTTCTTTTATTAAAGATGATAAACCGTTATCTACAATAGTTTCTGCTGCCTTAGCCGTATCCATCAATCCCCATCCAAAAGCATAATCAGGTCCGGGATGTGAACCTGCTTCTCTGGCAGTATGCAAAGCCAAAGCCTTGACCGTTGCCGATTTAATATAATTACCGTAAGTTTCATGATACAACTGTTGCAGCAAAAGTAAACTACCTGTAACGGTAGGTGCAGCCATAGAAGTGCCGTCATATGTGTCGGTAGAAGTATCAGTGTCAGAAGTGCAAGATGAAACCGATACTCCTTGAGCACTTATTTCCGGCTTAATACGTCCGTCATCTGTGGGTCCCCAATTACTAAAACCACTCATTACAACACTCGAAGGACTTGAATAAGATGAAACACGTCTTACAGCAGCTACCGTAAGACCATTTTTGTTGGTTGAATTGCCTGTTAGCATATCATAACCACCTTTATTAGAACCATTTGCTGCATAATAACGATCATTACCTGCAGCATCAACAGCCAAGTAATAAGGTGCATTAAACATAATTTCATCCCAGTTACGCGCTTCATCGGAATATTTACCAAACCAATACACATCTATCAAACGTTGACCGTAATAATTAAAAGAACGCATACCGTAAGAATGATTAGACAATAACAAACCTTCGGCGGCTCTTGCTGCCATTTCGGCGTCGTCATTGATCCAATCTTGTGCCCAAACCGATGCGTTAAAAGCCATGCCACGATATCTGGTAACACCATTGGCAATCATGGTGCCTGTAACGTGTGTAGCATGCCGGTTTAAATCATCGGGGCCATTAAATATAGCACCATCTCTTTGCGTAACACGGCCTGTCAAAAACTGGTGTGTTGCCCTTACGGCACCGCCATCCCAAATGCCAACTATCATATTTTGTCCCTGAATATTCAATCCTAAGTTGCCACCGCTATAAAGTTTATCCGTATTAATAGTCTTGGCGGCATAATAATTTTCTGTTTGATAGTAAACCGGTTGTCCGTCAGCGGTTAACCGCACCAACTCAAAAGCCACCCCATGATCTATACCTTTAACAGGCCAGCCCATAATTTTGGCTCGCTGCACAGCCTCTTGTTTGGCTTTAGTATTGGCCATGGTAAATTTATTTTGTAAATATAACAATTGAGACGTGTTAGAGTGTGATAATATTTGTATTCTCTCTTTGCGGGTTTGTGAAAAACCTGAAAGAAAAAATAAAATAAATAAAAATGATAAAAAGTTTTTGTAAGTCATTATAATGTTAATTTTAAAAGAACACAAAAATACAAAAAATATACTGTTTTATTTCCAAGATATAATATTTAAATGACCACAAACAAATGTTGTTTAAGATATTCGTAAAAAAAACATCCAAATATTATCTATTATTCAAAAAGGATGTTTTTTATTTTAATCTTAAACTTTAGAAAGGCTTTTTTTTCGTATTTTTACATTCAATTATAAATATATAAACATACAATCCTATGAAAAAAACACTACTTTTTACATTTGCCATCTTTTACAGTCTTAATTTGATGGCACAAATGGCTCCCGGTTGGGAAGTTTATCATTCCGGATATACGGAAGAATCACGTGGTATTTCACGTTTTGGTATTTTAAATGACACTTCTGCCGATGTGGCTTGGAGTGTTGCTTACGACGGTTCCGGTAATGGCGCGGATATTTCCGCAATTGCCTACACTAATGACGGAGGCCTTACTTGGACTGCTTATGATCCTGTACAATTACCGGGCGTGGTTAACTTGGGTATTTCTATGGTTTTCCCTTCCGATGCTAATACAGCTTATGTTGCCGGTTACAAAAGAAGTTTTGGAAATGGCGGTGTATGGAAAACAACCGATGCAGGTGCTTCTTGGAACAAAGTAACCACCAGTAATATGTACAGCAATTCGGCCTCTTTTTGTAATATCATTTATTTTGTAGATCAAAACAATGGTTTTGTACAAGGCGACCCTATCAACGGCGAATTTGAAATGTATTACACCACAGATGCCGGTGCTACTTGGACTCCTATTGCCGGATCTGATATCGCCGATCCTTTAGCCGGAGAATACGGTTATACAGGCGGTGTTGTTGGTGTCGGTTCAACTATATGGTTTACAACCAATAAAGGACGTTTATACAAATCAACCGATGGGGGATTAACTTGGCCTAATGCTTACCAAACACCCCTAACTGACTTTGGCGGTGCCGCCGACAACGGTTCGGTTACTTTCAAAGATGTCAATGAAGGTTGGATTTTAAGAGGTAACGGAGAATTATATCATACAACTGATGGTGGTGTAACTTGGACATTAATGACGACTACAGGATTGAATAACTATGGTGGGGAAATTACTTTTGTTCCCGGTCAAACCGACATGTTAGTTGCTGTTGATGCCGATGCAACCAATAACCATGCCGGTGCTGCAGTAAGCAGAGACGGCGGTGCTACTTGGGAACGTATAATTTATTACAATTTTGACGGTGGCCCTTGGGAAGTGTTAGACGTTGCCAATGGCGGACAAATCCAACATACTTCCGTAGCATTTAGAGATATCGACTTTGGTTTAAGCGGTGGATTCTCTCACCTTAATGACCCTAATGACCCCGACAGCCCTTCCAGCCAAGGTGTATTCAAATATGTTGATGAAGCAGTAGATACAGGTAGTATTGCTAATCAAACTATTGAAGGGTTGAGTGTTTATCCTAACCCTGCTACTAACACTGTTAACTTCAAATCAGAAAATGCTCCTATTGCCAATATAGCTATATTTGATATTACCGGCAAAGAAGTTATAAAAATGAATGATTTGTCCCTTAATAATACTTCTATTGATGTATCTAATTTACAAAGAGGTATTTATTTGGTGAAAATTGAAGATGAAAACGGCGCAAAACAAGCTGTTAAGTTAGTATTACAATAATTATTAATTTACCTTATAAATTATAAAGCCATCCGGTTATTCGGATGGCTTTTTGATTGATAATCTTTTTTATTAATATATACATTGTTTTAAAATACTATAAGAGATACTCTCCCAATAATCAGATTATAAATCCCATATTTCATAAGTATGACTTCTGACTCATAATTGTCATTAGTCAAAACCTGACAATTGTCAAAAAAAAATTGTCAAAAAGAAAAAAAATCTTACTTTTGCAAAAATC
>JAMOMQ010000004.1 GCA_027066995.1 Flavobacteriales bacterium | reverse complement strand
TAAATTTTTATTACAAAAAACTACATTTTTGCAACAAAAACCTTTATACAGTATATAAATTGAGAATTATCCTTACAAACAGTAAGGAATTAAAAACATAATTTTATTTCATAGAAATTCTTTTAAGCTAGTTTACAATTACTTATACATTATAATTAACAACACACGATAATTAACAACACACGGTTTTTAAATACCGAAAAAAATTATTGACGCCAAAACAACAAAGTATTGCCGTCAATTACACATCCCATAAATAAACTTCGTAAATCATATTTATTTATAAACAATTTTTATAACCGCTAATATACATAAAAAAGAATCAATTTTACATTTTGCGCAATAAAAAATCATATTTTTTATTCATTAATTAATTATATTTACCAAAACATAAAAAATTTATAATTTTTATTTACAATTTTTATAAATATTGACAATTCATAACATTTTTTTAAGACAATAATTAATATCAATCTTTTAAAAAATCTTCAATTTGAATCTGTAATGTCATTTATAATATGTTTAAAATATCACTTATAATTGATAAAAAAGGTTAGGCAAAAACCTTAGTCAGGGCAGACGCACATACTTAAATATGCATAAATTGCTTTATAAAGCTTGTTAATCCAAATGATTTTGTGAGGACCGAATAAAATTTTATCGATAATTAGACAAGCGCGTTAAAACATTAATAGCAATGTAACGTTGCTTTAACAATATAAGGCCAAAGTATAAGTTTGCCCTAAAACCTTAGTGGAAAGCTTTGTTTTAGCCTGTAATTTTTTTTATCTTGCGGGCGGATGACGTTTACCTAAAGAGCGTAATGAATACTTAAATACATGAAAAAAAAAGAATCATATTTAGAAATTTTTGGCGCCCGTGAGCATAATCTAAAGAATTTAGATGTCAAAATACCACATAAAAAATTGACCGTTATTACAGGTTTAAGCGGTAGCGGAAAGTCTTCCCTGGCCTTTGATACTATTTTTGCAGAAGGACAACGCCGTTTTATTGAAACTTTTTCGGCTTATGCCCGGCAATTTTTAGGAGGACTGAACCGGCCCGATGTTGATAAAATAGACGGTTTGTCTCCGGTTATTTCCATAGAACAAAAAACCACCAATAAAAATCCGCGCAGTACGGTGGGTACCATTACCGAGATTTATGATTTTTTGCGATTATTGTATGCCAAGACAGCCGAAGCTTATTCTTACAAGACGGGTGAAAAAATGGTTTCTTATACAGAAAATGACATTTTAGATAATATCATTCGTAAATACAATAACAAAACGATATATATATTGGCACCGGTGGTTAAGTCGCGAAAAGGACACTATAAAGAATTATTTAAAAAAATAGCGCGTCAAGGTTTTTTGCGCGTACGTATTGACGGCAAGATTGTAGAAATTGAAAAAAACATGCAACTGGAACGCTATCAAACACATGATATTGAAATTGTTATTGACAGGATAAGCATCAATAATCAAAATCAAAAACGTTTAAAGCAAAGTATAGAAACCGCTTTGTATCATGGCAAAGGCACTGTTATGATTATTGAAGTAAATAGTAATGATTTACAATATTTTAGCCAGAACTTGATGTGTCCCACCACCGGTATTTCTTATGCCGTACCAGAGCCTAACAGTTTTTCATTTAATTCGCCCAAAGGTGCCTGTCCAAACTGTAAAGGATTGGGACAGGTCTTTGAAGTGGATATTGATAAAATTATGCCCGACAAATCATTGTCTATAAAAAAAGGCGGTTTGGCACCACTGGGTAAGTTTAAAAACTCTTGGATTTTTTCGCAATTGGAAATTATTGCTAAAAAATACAATTTTGATCTCAACACACCTCTTAAAGATATACCCGAAGAGGCTATGAATATTATATTGTATGGGGCCAATGAACATTTTGAAGTGTTTTCAAAAAATTTGGGTGTAACTCAAGCTTACCACTTAAAATTTGAAGGTATAATACCTTTTATCCGTCACCAATATGAAGCTAATGACAGTCAAAAAATCAAACGTTGGGCCAAGGCTTTTATGACAGAAAAAATTTGTCATGTATGTGAAGGCAACCGGCTAAAAAAAGAATCTGTTCATTTTAAAATACATGACAAATCCATAGTAGATTTGGCTCAAATGGATATTGCAGACTTGGCAAGGTGGTTTGCCGGTTTGGACAAATATCTTACTGAGAAACAAAAGATTATAGGAGCTGAAATACTTAAAGAAATTAAAAACAGAATCGGTTTTATAACCGCAGTCGGTTTAGATTATTTAAATTTGTTTCGACCGGCCAAAACTTTATCGGGCGGCGAATCACAACGGATCAGACTGGCTTCGCAAATAGGTGCCCAACTGGTAAATGTTTTATACATTTTAGATGAGCCCAGTATTGGTTTGCACCAACGCGATAATGCACGTCTGATACAATCGCTGGAGCAATTACGTGATATTGGCAATACGGTTATAGTGGTAGAACATGATCAGGATATGATAGAAAAGGCCGATTATATTATAGACATGGGACCTTATGCCGGTAAGCATGGCGGCGAAATTGTAGCTCAAGGATCGTTAAAAGACATCAAACAAGCCAAGTCGTTGACAGCTGATTATTTAACCGGCAAAAAATCAATAGAAGTACCGAAAAAAAGACGGAAAGGAACCGGTAAACATATTATATTAAAAGGTGCAACCGGTAATAACCTTAAAAATGTAACAGTAAAAATACCTTTAGGTAAGATGGTTTGTATTACAGGTGTATCGGGCAGTGGCAAATCTACTTTGATAAACCATACTTTATATCCGGTTTTAAACAATATTATTTACAAACAAGGAGTTAAAGAAGCCATGCCGTATAAAAGTATTACCGGCGCCCAACACATTGATAAAGTTATCGATATAGACCAAAGTCCTATTGGCCGTAGCAGCCGGAGTAACCCAGCTACTTATACAGGGGTTTTTCAAGAAATCAGAAATTTGTTTGCCAAAACACCTGAAGCACTGATTCGCGGTTATAAACCCGGAAGGTTTTCATTTAATGTTAAAGAAGGCCGTTGCCCGGTTTGTGAAGGCGCCGGCATACGAACCATAGAAATGAATTTGTTGCCCGATGTACAAGTTACCTGCGAAACTTGTCAAGGTAAAAGATTTGACCGCGAAACTTTGGAAGTGCGCTACAAAGGAAAATCAATAGCAGATGTATTGGAAATGACCATTAATGAATCCGTAAAGTTTTTTGAACCGGTACCTAAAATTTATCGCAAATTAAAAACATTACAAGATGTTGGTCTCGGATATTTAACCTTGGGGCAACCAGCTCCTACCCTATCCGGTGGTGAAGCCCAACGATTAAAATTAGCAACCGAGCTCAGCAAAAAAGATACCGGCAATACACTATATATCTTAGATGAACCCACTACGGGCTTACATTTTGAAGATATACGCATTTTAATGGAAGTATTAAATAAATTGGTAGATAAAGGGAATACCGTTTTAGTAATAGAACATAATATGGATGTTATAAAACTAGCCGACCATATTATAGATTTGGGACCCGAAGGCGGACAAAAAGGCGGTGAAATTTTATTTGAAGGAACACCTGAAAAATTAATCAGCTGCAAAAAATCATATACCGGTAAATTTTTATCCAAACACTTAGATGATTAGTTGAAAGTCAAAAATATAATATTATAAAGTTTAGATCTGAAATTTATCATAATTGGCGAATAGTTCGCGAAATAACGTCGTTTGACATTTGACAAAACAACAGGTACTACTATCATTTTAGCGAATATTTTATAAATAGATTTGGCAAAAAAAACGAATTTGCTGAGAATCGCATATTCTGTCCCACAGGTCATAAAAAAAAATCTATGCGATTCTCACGCATTTCAACAAAATCATGATTTTCGTTCAAAAATAACCGGGTTATATTTGTCCGGATGTCGTGGTGTGATGTTTTTATAAAAATTTTCTATCTCAAGCATATCACTTTCAAAATTGTCAGTTGGGTAGATTATTTTACCAACACCGGCTTCTTTTTTGGAATAATCCAGATATGATAATAATATAGGCAGATTTGCTTGTTTGGCAATATGATAAAAACCTAATTTCCATTTCGGAACTGCACTCCTGGTGCCTTCGGCCGGCACTAACAAAATCAATTCTTTTTCATGATTTAACATATTGACCGAATGTTTAATCAGATTATTGTTCTTTTTTCTGTTGACCCAAATAGCACCTACCCATTTGAGCAACCAATTAACGACCGGTATTTTTTTAAAATCGTCTTTAATAAAAAATCTGGGACGGTATCCACCCAACCATAAACCGGGCAAAGCATGTATCAAATCCCAATTGGAAGTATGTGGTGCCGCGATCATAACCGCTTTTTTGAGTCGATATTCTTCAGGCACATTGACATGCCAGCCGGTAAGAAAGTTGACCAATTTGGCAATAAATTTCTTCATATCGGTTAATTTTTTACAAAGATAAAACTTTTAAATTACAAGTATTTTATAATATAAAATTTTAAATTTACATCTAACACCAAAATGAAATTCCGAATAGTTTTAATCCATTTTAAATTGCTTATATGTAAATCATAATATATCAAAAATCATTTTTAAATACCATTTTTTTTATATCTTTAAGCGACAATGAAAAAAAAATATATTATGCAAAAAATATTATTAGGAAACGAAGCCATTGCTCAAGGAGCCATAGACGCCGGATTATCAGGCGCTTATGGATACCCCGGCACTCCTTCGACTGAAATCATAGAATATATTACCGCCTCACCCGAAGCCAAAGCAGGTGAAGTAAAAGCACATTGGTCAACCAATGAAAAAGTAGCCATGGAAGAAGCGCTTGGTATGTCTTTTGCAGGCAAGCGAGCTATGGTCACCATGAAGCATGTTGGGCTCAATGTGGCTGCAGATGCTTTTATAAACATGGCTATATCCGGTATCAACGGTGGTTTGGTGGTCGTAGTTGCCGATGACCCTTCACAACACTCGTCGCAAAACGAACAAGACAGCCGTTTTTACGGTAAATTTGCCATGGTGCCTATTTTAGAGCCTTCTAATCAGCAAGAAGCCTATGATATGATGGCATATGCCTTTGATTTGTCCGAAAAAACCAAATTACCGGTTTTGTTGCGTTCGGTTACACGTTTGTCACACTCTCGTGCCAATGTTAATGTAGCTGATAAACGACCCCAAAATGAATTACAATTATTAGAAGACACCAAACGTTTTGCCTTGATTCCTTCTTTTGCCAAAATTCAGTATCAAGGCTTAATAGAAAAACAAAAAGAGTTGGAAAAAATAGCGGCAGACTCGCCGTGGAACAATTATACCGAAGGTACGAATAAGTCGTTAGGTATTATTGCTTCCGGTATTGCCATTAATTATTTAAAAGAAAATTATCCTGATACCGTTCCTTATGATGTACTTAAAGTATCTCATTATCCATTACCTAAAGAAATGGTCAGAAAAATGTTTGACCGCGTTGACAAAATTCTTGTTTTGGAAGACGGCTATCCTTTTATTGAAGAAATGATCGGCGATTATCTAGGACGAGAACAAAAGGTAACCGGTCGCTTAACCGGTGCCATACCACGCACTGGCGAACTCAATCCTAATATTGTAGCATACGCTTTGGGATTGGAAGAAAAAATAGATGAAGAAATTCCCGAAATAGTTACCGGCAGACCACCGCAATTGTGCCCCGGTTGCGGACACATAGATTTGTATGAAGAACTCAACGATATTATACCCGAAATAGGTGATAATCGTGTTTTTTCGGACATCGGTTGTTATTCGCTGGGGATTTTAGAACCCTTTGATGCCATTGATACCATTATTGATATGGGCGCCTCCATTCCTATGGCCAAAGGTGCTTCTGATGCAGGACTACACCCGGCCATTGCTGTTATAGGCGATTCCACCTTTACACACTCGGGAATGACCGGTTTGCTCAGTGCCGTTTGGGACAACTCCCCTATCACGGTTATTATCTCAGACAATTCTGCCGTAGCCATGACCGGTGCACAACCATCTGCTGCCATGGGGCGTTTGTATGACATTGCCAAAGGTTTGGGAGTGCCTAAAGAACATATCAAAATCATCATTCCACTAAAAAAATATCACGACAAGAATGTTGAAATTATCAAAGAGGAATTGGCTTATCAAGGTGTTTCGTTAATCATTGCACAACGACCTTGTGTGACCATGTCTAATGAGAAGAAAGATTTGGCACGCCAATTTAATACATTTGAACCGAGTTACTAATTCATTAATCTGAAACAAAATGAAAAAAGATATCATCATATCAGGTGTTGGCGGCCAAGGAATATTAACAATTTCGGCCGTTTTAGACACTGCCGCATTAGAAAGCGGCTTTAATGTAAAACAATCTGAAGTACATGGTATGAGCCAGCGAGGTGGCGCCGTACAAGCCCATGTACGCATAGCCGACACACCGGTTTACTCCGATTTGATTCCCAAAGGCAAGGCCGATCTTATTTTGTCGGTAGAACCTATGGAATTATTGCGCTATTTACCCTATTTGCACAACGACGGCTACTTAGTTACCGATATAAATCCGTTTAAAAATATAGCCGATTATCCGGATGAAACCGCCTTAAAAGCACAAATTGAAAAATTTCCCAACCACCGGATTGTCGATGCTCGAAGTTTGGCAAAAAAAGCCGGAAACTTTAGAGCCGCCAATATAGTAATGATAGGAGCCGTATCGGATTTATTGCCTTTTGAAGATACATTGCTCAAGAAAGTTATTGCCGATTTGTTTAAGCGTAAAGGCGACCGGATTGTGCAAATGAATTTGGATGCTTATGAATTGGGTAAAAATGCAATTTCTGAAAAAGTCTAAGAATGACTTATATTATAAAAGAGGCTGTCTCAAAAGTTTTTTTATAAATAGCGCATAAAATATTGAAACGATAAGTTGTGATTATCAAACAGAGATTCCTCACTGTGTTCGGAATGACAGGTAATACCAAATACTAATATAAACTAATCCAATATTTCGTTTCTTTTTGTTTTTGGTATAACTCCCTCTTTTGAGACAGCCTCTTTTTTTATAAATCTTCATATAGTTGCAAACGCCGTTTAAGTTCATTAAGTTCACTTTGTAACTGCTCTATTTGTTGTAAAAGATTATTAATGACATCAATACCTTCCATATTGATGTTTAAATCGAAATGCAAACGCATTATTTTTTCTACTTGCGGCAAAGCCGATTCATCTATCATCAACTCACCGGATTCTTGTTGAATGGGTATCAAATCAAATTGTTGCAATGCCTCAAAAAAAGATTGCGGGATTTGATAGCTTTCACAAATTTTATGTATGGATATCAATTGTTTAGTCATTTTATTTCAGTTTTGCCAGTTGTTCAAATAGTTCTTTTTGTTTATCGGTCAAATGCGTTGGAATTTTTACATTAAAAGTTACATATAAATCGCCGTATTTTCCCTCTTGTTTATAAATAGGAAAACCCTTGCCTTTGAGCCGGACTTTGGTGCCGCATTGCGTGCCGGGTTTTACTTTTAGCTTGACCTTACCGCTCATAGTATCGACTGTGGTTTCTCCACCTAAAACGGCTGTGTATAAATCGATATCGGCTTTGGTATATAAATCGTTTCCAACCCTTTTAAATTTGGGGTCGTCATCAATAGCAAAGGTGATGTATAAATCGCCATTTGGCCCCCCATTAACTCCCGGGCCGCCTAAACCTTTAATGCGTATGGTTTGTCCGTCTTTGACGCCGGCAGGAATGGTAATTCGAATTTTTTTACCATTGACATTAATGGTGTGTTTTTGAGTGGTATAAACATCTCTCAAATTCAAATGTAACTGCGCTTGAATGTCTTGTCCTTTAAACTTGACATTGCGGCGGCTACCGGTACTGCGACCACCATAGGCACCGCCAAACATAGATTGGAAAAAATCGGAAAAATCGCTCTCATCATAACCACCACCGCCGAAACCACCAAAACCGGAAAAATCATATCCTCCAGCTCCACCGTAGGCCTGTTGTTGTGCCCGTTGTTTTTCTATTTCGTCGGCATGTTGCCAATGTTCTCCGTATTTATCATATTTTTTTCTGTTTTCAGGATTGCTTAATACTTCATTGGCTTCGTTAATTTCTTTGAATTTCTTTTCCGCTTCTTTGTCTCCCGGATTTAAATCGGGATGATATTTGCGTGCCAACTTGCGATAAGCTTTTTTAATATCGCTTTCGCTGGCATTTTTATCTACGCCTAATACTTTATAATAATCTATATATGCCATTTATTAATTAATTTTTTTAGTAAAATTATCCGGTTGTAAAATCAACCATTAAGGTTTCAGTCTATAATTACGTAAATTTACTAAAAATGTTACAGTAAAAATATTTTATTTTTCGTTATAAAAGCCTGTTATTCTTTTTTCAAAATCTTGCCGGTAAATATTAAGCATGCTTTGTTTAATAACTTTATTATCAACCAAATACACTTGAGATAAATGATGTGGTAATATAATTTTTGAAGAATCGTTTGCTTTTAATTGTAAAAACATCAAGTTTTTTTCAGCCGGTATTTGCATTACCCACTCATCAAATTGTTGTGGATTATCATTAATAATCAAAAATTTTATTTCGGGATATAAACTTTTGTATTTTTTGTATTTCTTAAGATTTGAAATAAAATTTTTGCGTTGTTTTAAATCCCAAAAACCGATTAATACTTTATTGTTCTTTAAAATGGTATCTAATAAAACCGGCTGTTTATTTTGGTCTGTCAAAATTAAAGATGGAAACTTTTTGCCTTGTTTTAAACGCCGGTTTTTATGTATCAATCTTTTACAATAATCTTTATAAGACTTATTATCCATATATTGATAAAAAGTAAAGATAACCGTATCTGCCTTGGTAATATGTTGATTCCGGATATAACGGTTGCAATAATTAACCAAAACATTATTTTTAAATGCCCTGTCATAAAAATTATTGTTAATAACATTGGCTATTTTTTTATACAAATGCTTTTTGTCTAAATTTTGTCCCGAAACCTTTCTGGCCAAAAACGAATTGGCAAAAGCATAAAGATAAATAACATTGGGGTCGGGCAGTTTTTTTTGTAATATTTTACAATATGAAAAATAATTGTCCGGCAACTTGACATCTTTTCGTTTACGTGCATAAACCTCTTTGATATTCATGGTCATACTCTGATTTAAGAGTTTGACAATGTCTTGATATTTTGAAGTAGTATGCCTAAAATCATCGGCATAATCATTTATTAATTGATTTTTTATCCGGTCAAACGAATCTATTTTTTTAAAGAAAAGAGCCGGCGAAAAATCAAATTTATGATGAAAAAAATAATCACTTTCCTTTTCGTTTACTAAGAAAAGTTCCATCAATAAATTATTTTCAAAACCCAAGCTACCCGAGAAACTCAATGACTCATCAAACTCGTCAACATTCAAATGAAATGCTAATGAATCTCCGGGTTTTAAATATAAAGTTTGAAACTCGGGAAATACATAAAATACATAAAGCCCTTCAACCGGTGTATTGACGGTTCCTTTGACTTGATTTTCTCCAAAAAGTTTTAAGGTATCACTTCTAAGCAACAAAAAATCTCTTGAAAGGATAACATCATCTGTTTTAGGATTGACAATCTTTCCTCTCAATTTGACTTGCTGCTGATTGTCCCTTGTATGACAAGCAGTTATGATGTTTAGCAAGACAAAAAAAAGAATAATATGTTTAAGAAATATTTTCATTGCAAATGTTACCGGCGATATAAATTTATGATGGCAGTGCCATTCTTTGTCTAACCACTTCATATAATAGAACAGCTGCCGAAACGGAAACATTGAGCGAATCAGCCTGACCCTTCATGGGAATATAAACGGTTTTAAAAGCAATATCTCTTATAGCTTCGGACAATCCCTTATCTTCAGCACCAACGGCCATGGCCACCGGTGTCAAATAGTTCTCTTTAAAATACAAATGCGCATTTTGTAAGGTTGCTGCATATAAAGCAATTTTTCTATCAATTAAAAAACGCTTTAAATCCGACAAATCAGTCAAGGCAATAGGAATGGAAAATACCATACCTAGACTGGCTCTGATTACATTAGGGTTATATATATCTACCACGGAGTTGACCATAATCAAAGCCTCTGCTCCCGCCCCGTCAACCGTGCGCAAGATAGCACCGACATTGCCCGGTTTTTCCAGCCCCTCGGCAACCAATAAGTAAGGATTATCACTTAATTGTAAATTATCAATTCCGTGTTCTTTCATTTTTGCAATTACAAGTATGCCTTCGGTGGAATTGCGATAGGCAATTTTTTTATAAACGTTTTTAGAAATTTTAATAACTTCGGCTTTTATATCATAGGATTTGATCCATTTAAAAAGCAAATTTTCGGGAAATAAATCGGGATAAAAGAATATGGTTTTAAGTTTGTAATCATTTTTTAAAGCTGCTAAAATTTCACGCCGGCCTTCTATAACAAATTCTTTAAATTCTTTTCTGATAAATGATTTTTTTTGTAATTGTGCAACATATTTGATTTTGGCATTGTTTGTGCTGATAATTTCAAGCATTGTTGTGTTATTTTTAATTATATCTGTCTGCAACGTAAAAATAAGTAATATCTATGAAAGTTGCTACAGTTTAAGAAAACATTAACCAACAAATTGCCAAATAGAATATATTTGGTATTTTTGTTAAAAAACTACAAATAATGATAGTCGTTTTTCCAAAACTTATAGCCAAATCGTTTAGCGCCGTTACTATTTATCCATTTGTTTTTATTAAACACAAAGCGGCTAAAACCGATTATGTATTACTCAATCATGAATACATTCATTTACAACAGCAAAAAGAATTGCTTTGGGTCATATTTTTTGTTTGGTATATTTTAGAATATTTAATCAAACTGGCTTATTACCGTAATACTTATTTGGCCTACCGTCATATTTCGTTTGAACGGGAAGCCTATTTTTTTGAAAATGATTTGGACTATTTGCACAAACGGCCTTGGTTTAGTTTTATAAAATTTTTATAATGTCATCACATTTTTCAGGTTCCTTTCGCTCTTATCTTTTAGTGTTAGTATTGTCGGTTTTATCTTGCAATCAGAGTTCCAAAAACATGACTTCGGGCACCAACCGGAATAATCAGGACATTAGTAATAAATCTGCAAAAACTCAAAATACAAAATCATATATAAGAGACTCAGTAAAAGTCAAACTTCAAAATCAAAATAATTTTTTTAAAGATTCATGCATCATTTACGGTAAAATCGGGATTGAATATTACTATTACGGGCGTCCTCATTTTAAAAATGATCCCAAACCTCCTACAAGACAAGATTTTATCCGGGACAAGACCTTTAAAATTGAGTTTTATCCTTACTTAAAAAATCAATTGTTAAAAACCATTGTAACCGGAAAAGCCGAAAAATACCGTTACAGTATTAAATTAAAAAAACATAAAAGTTATCAAATCAAATTGTATTATAAAAAAAGAGGTGAAAATATTTGGATACCGGTTAAAGACAGATTTATGAAAACCGGTTTTAAAACTTCAAAAAGAGATAAAGCCTTATTTAATATCAATAAAGTTTTTTGGTCCAGTTAACGGCTAATTTTTAAAAAAACTAAAAACCGTCATACCGTATTTCTTAGAAAATTTAAATTGAGGATGATTGCTAAAATCCAATTGTTCTTTATGCTCTAATATCGTAATACCGTCCGGGTTTAACAGTTGCCGTTTAAACACGGTGTCAATCATTTTTTTTTGAATATTTTTATCCAAATCATAGGGTGGGTCGGCAAAAATAATATCGTAAGTATCCGTGGTTTTTTCTAAAAATTTTAAGCTGTCGTATTTTATCACTTTAATAGGAAAATCAAATACATTGGCGGTTTGTTTGACAAACTTCACGACCGGATAATGCTTGTCAACGGCTTGTATATCTTTAGTGCCTCGCGATGCAAATTCGTAAGCAATACTGCCACTGCCGGTAAATAAGTCCAAAACTTTTACTTCGGGAAAATAAATATCATTATTCAAAATATTAAACAAAGCTTCTTTGGCCCGGTCGGTAGTAGGACGTATCGGCAGATTTTTGGGTGCGGTAATGCGACGGCCTTTATATTTACCTGAAATAATTCTGATATGCATTTACAACAAATAATTATTGATTTGACTCGGTGTTAATGGTGGCAAAACATTGACGTTTTTAGTAAAAGTTTTAAGCTGATCCAATAAATCATGATCCGGCTCAACACCCATCATGTATATTTGACTTTTGGTTTCATCAATGCCCAATGTTTCCATCATAAAAAATAAATAATATAAAAAATCATCGGTTTCTTCAAAGTCAAAATGATTATAAGCCTGTAATTGCTCATTCTTAAAAACCGCTATTTGAAAATCATTGGGAAAAACATTTAAAAAGATTTCAAAAACGGGCAAATTTTGCATTTTAGACTGTATGTGATGAATTTGCTCCAAAAATACACCGGCACTATGTCTGTGTTGTAACTTTAAGGTATTTAAATTAATTTCCAAAGGTTGGAGAGGCAAATACACATTAACCATATCAGATTGATTAACAATTTCATAATACACAGAATCGCCACTGAGCAATTTGACATTAAGGCTTAAAAAGGTTTGTGCATGTTTGCTATCAAAAAGAGATTGTGGCACCAAAGTATTCTGCCGGTTATGATGAATGACCGTTACCAAATCAAACTCTTCATTAGATAAACTGCGCTCTTCTATAATTTGATTTAACTCAAGATTTAATTTGGCGGGATTAGCAAAATCAACTGTATATTCAAAAAACTTTTTTTCGTCCTTGTTTTTCACCATAAAAGAAAGTCCATACATGCTGACAAGTATGGACAATTCTTTATTATGTTTGCTAATATGATTATTCGTCTTTGTCACCTATATCATATAATTTGGGCCAATTACCTGAATCGGTAACCTCATCTAACGAACCAACCTGAATATAAGGACCGTTTATTTCTTTGGTACTCTTAATATTTTTCTCTTGTGCTACCAAATCTTTGGGTTGGTCATATAAAACTTCGGCTTTATCAACACGTGCCATAAATACAGGTATTTTGACATTACTTCTTTTTAAGTAGCCATGTGCAAGTTCAAATTTAACTTGATTGTCACGACCGGGAATAGGCACCCACATCATTTCTTTATAACGATTATCGTTTTTAAATAAAGAATCTTTGACCGATGCAAAGCCCAAAGTGTCAATAATCACTGTATCTCTCTGTTTTTCAATACCATACGCCTTGTCAAAATATTTATAACTTGAATCTCTTTGTTGGGTGATGACAAATTGAGCCGTATCAATAAAACGCACCAAACTGTCAAATGATCCGGTATAATCACCGGTAACTTCACGATGTGCCAATTCGGCATCACGAATGTCTTTTAACTTGTCAACAATTTTTTGATAACGTTTGACTTTTTCTTTATTAAACTTTACAGGGGCATATACCGATTGGTAAATCTTAAAGCCTAAAAATAAAGAAATGGCCAATAAAACCAAATTAAGCACCCATTTAAATTGCAAAGGAACATACTTAACAACGGCATAAGCCAATGCAATAGCGACTAGTAAAACTATTAAAATTTGTAGCATATTATAATTCTTTTTTGATTAAGGCAAATATACATATTTTTTTTAATTTGATTAATCCTTTTTATCAATTAAAACAGAAAGCCATCATATTTATTAAATTTTGGATTAATTCCGGTTATCTCAATTATTATAGCTCTTTTTATCACATTGTTATATCAAAATGATTTATAAAATTTAAAATATTTTATCCCGTAGCTTCGGGATTTGGTTTAATCAAGGAGAAAAAGACTGTAGTAGCTGTAAATACAGACAAGTTTTTACAACGCTGAATAGATAAAAAAGTTAAGAAATATTGAACTATTTTGTATGCCGTTTCGGTATTAAGCAAACAATCTGAAAAAAATATAGTATTTTGGTTCGATATAAAATTACGGCCTATTTATGATGACAGAACAACATTTTTTTCATTTACTTACCAGCGAATTCCCTTACCAAATTACTGATTCTCAACAAGAACTAATACAATTATTAAGCCGTTTTATTATTAACAACGACAAGAGCATTTTTTTGTTAAAAGGCTATGCCGGTACCGGAAAAACCACTATTATCAGTCATTTGGTCGATAACTTGTGGAAAGCCAAGCTCAAATATACACTCCTTGCGCCCACTGGACGTGCAGCCAAAGTTATGGGGGCTTATGCTAAAAAACCGGCCTATACCATACACAAGCATTTGTATTATCCTAAGACAGATACCTTTGGCAAACCTAAATTTACACTACGGCAAAACAAACAACGTAATACCGTATTTGTGGTTGATGAAGCTTCAATGATAAGCGGACAAAACACCGGTGACAATTTGTTTGACACCCAATCATTATTAGCCGATTTAATTCAGTTTGTATATAGTCAACCCGGTAATAAACTGATTTTGGCCGGTGATACAGCCCAGTTGCCACCGGTGGGATTACCGGTCAGTCCGGCCTTAAATGCCGGTTATCTGATGCAAAATTTTGATATGGCCGTTCAAGAATACGAATTAAAAGAAGTAGTCCGGCAAAGTTTACATTCGGGTATTTTATTTAATGCTACTAAAATAAGGCAAGAACTACAACAAGATATCGTAGATGAAATCAAGTTTAATACTGCAGGATTTGATGATTTTATCCGCTTAAATGATGGTTATGAAATACAAGACGCTATAGAAACAGCTTATAGCGGACAGGCTTTTGAAGATACTGCTATTATAGTCAGATCAAACAAACGCGCCAATATGTATAACCAACAAATACGAAGCAAGATACTACTCAAAGACAATGAGCTCGATACCGGTGATTATCTGATGGTGGTTAAAAATAATTATTTTTGGCTGGACAAATACTCTAAAGCCGGATTTATTGCCAATGGTGATATTGTAGAAGTATTAGAGATTTATAGATTTATAGACTTATACGGTTTCCGGTTTGCAGAAGTCAAATTGCGCATGGTTGATTACCCGGACGAAAAGCCTTTTGAAACAATGGTATTATTAGATACATTAAATATGGATACGCCTTCGTTAAGCTATGAACAATCGAACCGGTTGTATCTAGCGGTCAATGAAGACTATGCACACCTAAAAACCAAATGGGCACGCTACAAAAAGGTTAAGGAAAATAAATATTTTAATGCCCTTCAAGTCAAATTTGCTTATGCTTTAACGGCACATAAATCGCAAGGCGGTCAATGGAAAAATGTTTTTGTAGAACAGCCCTATCAATTGGATTTGCAAGACAAAGAACAACTTCGATGGTTATATACCGCCTTTACGCGCGCTCAAAAAAAATTATATCTAATTGGTTTTCAATCCCGTTTTTTTATAGAGTGACTTTACCTTAATACTCCATTGAAACACAAAGGTGCAAACCAAATCATCTTGTTCATCAAAAGCCTTGGAAGTCAATTCAAATTGAACACCTTCGCCTCCGGCAATGGCTAATTGAATCTTTTCATCAACCATATTGCCTTCGTCACATATAAAACGAATAGTGCCACGCGCTTTTTTGGTAAAACTACCCTGCACACCCGTCACTAACATTGAAATGTTTTGACCGCTGTCTTGTATTTTTTTCATGACCAATATACCGGTTGACAATTCGGCACCCATGGCCAAAACCGCAAAATACATAGATTGAAACGGATTTTGATTGATCCAACGATGTCTGGCTGCAACGATGGCCTTTTGATCAGTAATGCTTTTTAAACGGATACCGGCGAGCCAAGCGCTGGGTAATTTAAACATCAAAAAACGATTAATGTGTCCGGGAGTAAATTTCATTTTATATCACTTTTGCTGTAAAATTACGTTTTTTCGCCGTTTCCTAATCATTTTTTTCTTGATTTTTTAGGTTAAATATTCTGAATGATATTATTCCCCTACCGGTTCTATTGAAATCTTATATATTTTTAGCTACCTTGTATAACCTATTACTATTTATCATATATTTGTAGGTGTAACAAAGTTATTGGTATATCGTTATACTTATAAACCTTAAAACAAAAACTATGGAAACTCTAACTCCACTTAATGAACAACAGCAAAGCAATGAGACATCTCATGCTGTTATTATTCACATTAGCGCTCTTTCATCCTACATAGGGGTGCCTTTTGGCAGTATCTTGGGGCCGCTTATCACTTGGTTGATTTGGCGTGACCAAAGCGATTTTACCGATGTTAACGGCAAAGAAGCTCTTAATTTTAATTTAAGTTTGTTTTTATATCAATTTATAGCCTTAATCATTGGCGTCATTTTATTTATTACTCCCATATTAAGTATGGGCGTAACAGACAATCCCAATCCGCTGGCCATGCTATTGTCTATACCCGGACTTTGGATTTTTATCGGTGGATTCAGTTTGCTTACCATTTTTCGTGTAGTGATGATTATTGTTGCAGCTGTTAAAGCCGGTAACGGTGAAATTTTTCATTATCCGCTCAGTATTAAATTTATCAAATAAACCCAATGAAAATAGAGAATATCAAATCGCAAATGCGCAAAGGAGTGCTGGAGTATTGCATCTTAAATATATTGAGTCAAAAAGAGGCAGCTTACACTTCCGACATTTTGCAAGAACTCAAAGATGCCAAAATGATTGTGGTGGAAGGCACGGTTTATCCGTTACTCACGCGACTGAAAAACAGCGGTTACTTAAGCTACCGCTGGGAAGAATCTACCTCAGGGCCGCCACGCAAATATTATGTTTTGACATCAGAAGGTGAAAAATTTTTACAACTCATGCAACAGTCATGGGAAGAATTGGTTTCGGCCGTTAATCATATCAATCAAAATACTCTCAACACTAAAAAATCAAACCGATGAAAAAAACCATAGACATCAGTTTAGCGGGTATTCTTTTTCATGTAGAAGAAGATGCTTACGAAAAACTTAACAAATATTTAAAATCCGTTAGAAATTCATTGTCCGGCACCGATGATATTGACGAGGTGATGCACGAAATAGAAGCACGTATTGCCGAATTGCTGTTACAAAAACAAAGTCATCCGCAACAAGTCATTAACAATGAAAATATCAATGAAATTATTTCGGTCATGGGACAACCCGAAGACTACGAAGTAAACGAAAACACCACTATTTCTCAAAATCCGAAAATTAAAAAATCCCTGTTTCGCGATATGGACAAATCCGTCTTGGGCGGTGTCGCTGCCGGATTGGCACATTATATAGGCATGGACGTTACACTTATGCGCCTACTGTTTATCATTCTTTTGTTTGTCACACATGGCAGTTTTATTTTGATTTATCTGCTTTTGTGGATTGTGATCCCAAAAGCTAAAACCGCTTCGGATAAACTGAAAATGAAAGGCGAAAGCGTTAATGTGGACAATATAGTCGAACAAGTATCGGCGGAAGAAGAAAGTGCAAAAAAAAAAATAAAAATCGGTGAAACGGTGGAAAATACTACCCATGAAGCCGGAAAGATTTTTACAAAACTCGTCGGATTGTTCATTGCATTGGTAACCGGAAGCATTTTATTGGGATTACTCATATCCATCATCACCTTAACACCATTATCAGGAACAAAATTTATCATTAACAATGGAATGGCAGGAAACATCAGTATATCACCCGAAATGATAAATTTACTTTTAGGTGTCGTTATCGGACTGCCCATAGCTTTGGTATTTTTGTCGGGTATCAAAATGCTATTTCCAAACACAAAATCTATCAATACCAATATTTTAATTGTAGCCGGAACCATTTGGTTTTTGAGTTTATTATATTTATCGAGTCAAGTTCCTTGGAATTTTAAAAACAATGCAGTTCAAAGCATTCAAGTGGAAGAAATGATTAACTGGCAAACACAAAAAGATACACTATATATTGATACACAACCACTTATCTCCGAAATAATTAAAGACAGCATTACAGACAACAGAATATATTACAAGTTTTATCCGTCAAAAGACAGTTTGTTCCATTATCAAATTTATAAAAGAATCAACAGCGGTATCAAAACCGTGGGAATGAAAATAAGTGCTGGCGAAATCGATTATAAATATCAAACCGACAGCCTGCAAAACCGGTGGATTTTTGCCCAAAAAATGTCATATCCCGAAGCACTTGATTTCGGAGAAAAAGAAATTTTAATCAAAATTTATATCCCGGAAAACAAATATGTACATGTAGACAAAATTGTTTCGTCACATACCAAAAAAGCAGCTTGCAAACGCCCTGAAATCATGGTAAACCGAAATCAAAAACTCCAATGTTTGTCTCAATACCCTCATGAAATAGAAGACGAAAAGAATATTAAGATATCCGGAGAAAATCTGCATATTCAAACCGGCATTAACGGCGTGCATATCTATGCTCGTGACGACAACAATGAAAAAGCACTCATCAGCGTGGGGAAAAACGGTGTAGAAATAAAAGCACAGGATGAAAACGGTGAAAGTGCTCAAATTAAAATAGATAAAAATGGAATTAGAATAAAAACAAATGAAAACGAACAATAACAAAACCGGAAAATTATGGTCTGGCATTATGTTTATCCTAATCGGATTTATATTCCTTATCAACGAATTTTTTCCACAAATAGATTTTAAAGATTTCTGGCCTTTATTACTAATTATAACAGGCATAATCATTATTTATGACGAACTACAAAAAAATAAAAAAACTCATAAACCTATCGAACATCAAAAAATCAAAAAATTATGAAAACCAATAGCAACATTATTACCGGCATTTTTCTGGTCGTTTTAGGATTTCTATTCCTGTTAAGAAACTTTCATATAATTTATTTTGACATCGGTGACATTTTCCGTCTTTGGCCCATTGCCCTGATTTATATTGGCGTGGAAATGCTTCCGGTAGATCCGAAAACAAAAATGTATTTGCAAACCGGCGTGATTATTTTATTTTTCTTTACATTGCTCAGCCTGCCTTATATCAGCGGAAGGCATCATAATGTTTATAATGATTTTGAGTATGAGAATACACTATTTGCACCTATAGTAAAGGCCCACATAACATTATTGGGATAAGCATTATTTAAAAATTTCTAATACACAAACTGAAAAATAAAAAAAGAAAGCTGTATATAGATTTTATCAATTATAGCACGAATAACAGGATTCGCTTCGCGCATCCTGAAAACGTCCGTTTTCAAAATAAAAAGCAGGCTGAAAAATAAAAAAGCAAGCTGTTTTATTTTTCAGCCTGCTTTTTATTTATTCGTGACTCCGGCAG
>JAMOMQ010000003.1 GCA_027066995.1 Flavobacteriales bacterium | reverse complement strand
ATATTTACACTTAAAAGCACGCGGTTTGATATAAAAAACCACCCCGTAGTGGAAGTCCTGTTTTCCGCACTGGGCCACCTATATTTTCGAACAAATAAGCTAAGCGAAGAGAAATGCTTGAATATTATTGAATTCTTCTACGTGAGGCCAATGCCCTAAGAGGTTCTTGCGTTAAAATAACGCCGAAAAAGCGTAAAACTATCTGCTGTTTGAACGAAGCGGCAGCGGAGAGAGTTCAGATAGTTTAGCGTTGAGGTGATTATTTTAGCAAGGTTCTCTTAAGGTGTCCTTTTTTGCTACTTTTTTGGACAAGCAAATCGAAGATTCACGAATACCAATAAAAAATATCAAATAATAATGAGTAAAAAAGTTGAATAAAATATAAATTAAAATAGTCGGGTCACCCAAAAAATATAAAAAAATATTAAACTGCTATTTCTCAGTAGTTTATAGAAACTACATTAAAATCATGTCGAAAACAGGAAAGAATTGTGTTTACACAACATTCATACTGTTTAATACCGCCTAAGCATTTGACCGGTGCGGTCATCAACAAATATTTACACTTAAAAGCACGCGGTTTGATATAAAAAACCACCTCGTAGTGGAGGTGGTTTTATGGTAGTTAAAAATTAGATTTTATAAAGTAGCTGCGTAAGCAATCATTTCAATAACTTTGGTGGCATAGCCATATTCATTATCATACCAACTTATAATTTTAAAGAAAGTATCATTAAGCGCAATGCCAGCTTTTACATCAACACTTGAAGTATGAGTTTCACTGACAAAATCTTGAGAAACCACTTCGTCGTCAACTACTTGCAACACGCCTTTCATTGAGCCGTTTGCCGCTTCTTTCATAGCGTCAATAATAGCTTCATAAGTAGTCGGTTTGGCTAATTTTACAGTCAAATCGACTACAGAAACATCGGCTGTAGGCACACGGAACGACATACCTGTCAGCTTGCCGTTTAATGAGGGGATAACTTTACCCACCGCTTTGGCAGCACCGGTAGAGGTAGGAATAATGTTGTTAATGGCAGCACGGCCACGACGCCAGTTTTTAGAAGGTGCGTCAATGACTTTTTGGGTAGATGTTGCCGCATGTATGGTAGTCATCAAACCTTCGACAATACCGAATTTGTCATGTAACACCTTTGAAATAGGAGCCAAGCAGTTGGTGGTACAAGACGCATTAGAAAATACTTTAATATCTTTGGTTAATTCGGTATGATTAACCCCTTTGACAAACATAGGTGCATCTTTTGACGGGGCGGAAATAATCACTTTTTTAGCACCGGCTTTCAAGTGTTTTTCGGCCAAAGCTTTATCGGTAAAAAAACCGGTCGATTCGACCACAAATTCCACATCTACAGCGCCCCAGTTGATATTTTCGGGGTCACGTTCTTTGGTAACTCTTATTTTTTTTCCGTTGACCACCAAATAGTCACCATCTACCGATACATCGCCGTCAAAACGACCATGAACCGAATCATATTTTAGCAAATAAGCCAAATAATCGGTGTCTAATAAATCATTGATAGCCACCACTTCAACAGCAGGGTTTTTGATGGCAGCTCTAAAAGCCAAACGACCAATACGGCCAAATCCGTTTATTCCAATTTTTGTAGTACTCATAATTGTATTTTTTAGATGTTTTGTTTTTATGTAGTTAATATATCACTAATACTAAGTAAATCTTTATTGATAGTACGATGCAGACTGATGGCTTCTTTTAAGTTGGTATAAGTCACCTTATTATTTTTAAAGCCAACCATAATACGGTTTTGTCCGTCGAGTAAGGCCTCTACCGCTTTAACGCCTAAACGGCTGGCTAAAACGCGGTCAAAAGTAGTGGGGCAGCCTCCACGTTGAATATGTCCGACAATCACTACCCGTGATTCATATTCTTTAAGATTATCATCGACATATTTGGCCAGTTCAAATACATTTTTACCGGTTTTATCTCCTTCTGCAACGACAACAATACTGCTGGTTTTTCCGGCACGTTTACTGCGTCTTAACGATTCTACCAATTTATCAATACCTATGTTTTCTTCGGGAATCAGGATTTCTTCGGCGCCACCGGCAATACCGCTGTAAAGGGCTAAAAAGCCGGCGTTACGTCCCATAACTTCAATAAAAAATAAGCGGTTATGTGAACTGGCGGTATCCCTGATTTTATCTATGGCTTCGGTGGCTGTATTGCTGGCCGTGTCAAAACCAATGGTAAAGTCGGTTCCAAATATATCGTTATCTATGGTGCCCGGAATACCAATAACGGGAAAATCAAATTCTTTGGAGAAAACTTCCGCACCGGCAAATGAACCATCTCCGCCTATTACTATAAGGGCATCTATATTATTTTTGATCAATTGGTCGTAAGCTTTTTTACGACCTTCGACAGTTCTAAACTCTTGTGAGCGCGCCGTTTTTAAGATAGTGCCGCCTCGGTTGATGATATTACTGACTTTGCGAGCATTAAAACGTTCTATATCTCCTTCTATTAAACCTTCATAGCCTCTGTATATTCCAAAAGGATCTAATTTGTAAAAAACAGCTGTTCGGACAACTGCTCTAATAGCCGCATTCATACCGGGGGCATCGCCTCCGGAGGTCATGACAGCTATATTTTGAATTTGTTTCTTCATAGGTTTAAGTTCTCTTGTTATTAATATGCTAATATAATAAATTTAATATTCTTTTTATAGAAGAATTAAATTCTAAGATGCAAAAGTAAGTATCTTTATAGGGCTTTACAATTTATAAGTGTAAAAATTTGGTTAAGAAAAAAAAGAGACTGTCGTTGTTGACAGCCTCTTTTTTTAAGTGAATTTTTTATTAATAAGCAGGATCAGGAGGACAATTAGGATTGTTAGATCTTTCCTGATCAGGATAAGGGTAAAAATTATTTAGTCTTTCCAGGCTGCATCTGTTAGTAGTATTCCAATCAATACCATCTAAATAGTTAGGATAAAAACGTCTGTGTATTGGAAATCTCAAGCCTTCTAAAAACAATTCGGAGGCATAATTTTCATAGATTTCATCTAACACTTCTTGTTGATTGGTAACATTACCTGTCCAAGGGCCTAAACCTGCACCAACGCCAAAGATATCATCAGCAGGTAATTGGGTTCGGACTTCATTGATTAAATTTACAGCTTCTGCCAAATTAGCACTACCACCCATTCGGGCTTTGGCTTCTGCTTTTATAAGTTTCATTTCATCGGGTAAGTATACTGGAATAGGAGTACTGTCCGTAAACCAAAATCCATTTGGATCATCAACAGGAAATAGGCAACTTTTATCATATTCACTGGTATAAGTCAAATAAAAAGGAATACGTTGGTCATTTGAATCGGGCAAATGATTGCCAACCATTAAACCTAAGGAATCCAAAGGTCTGATTCTTTTACTTGCACCGGGTTTAATAGTATTTTTGTAGATGGGATTGGTAATAGTTCCGCCATCATAAGACCATACACTTCTATTGCTTAAATCAACATCATTTGCAGCATCATAAGCCTCTTGATAATCGCCTAATTCTATTAAATAACGCGCTTTAAAAGCTTTGATTACATCAACAATTGAAAATTCGTAAGAAACCAATCCGTTGATATAAGTTTCGGCATCATTATTAGCGGTTATCAAACTTAAAGCTTCATCTAATTTGTCAATGGAAAATCGTAAGGCCTCTTCTCTTGACACAAATTGCGCATTACCTTCCGTATCATTTTGAGTCGGCACTTGTTCCCAATATAATGATAAATAACCGGTTGTAATGGCTTGCATTAATTTAGCATAAGCTTTATAGGCTACTTTTTCATTTTCAAATGCTGTTTCGGCATCATTGGAGGGAAAACTTAATTGATCGATATTATTTAATATTTTTTCGGCAATACCTCTATTGCGTAAAAGATTTCTCCACATACCGCTCAACGATGAGTTAACTCCTGTTAATTCAGGGCCACCTTCTATTAATTGAGATTCGGTTTCATAAGTGCTCATATTACCAAGTTCACGGGCGGTAAAGCCGGGAGCATGAATGATACGGTATAATGAGTTGGTTGCAAATTCATTAGTCATTCCTAACACAATTCCTTTGTAGGCTTGCGGGGTGCTATATGCGATATCTTCCGATACCTTATTATGGTCTTCAAATTCTTTTTTGCAACTGAATATTGAAAGACTGATAATTAATAATATTAATATTTTTTTCATCTTAATAATTTTTTAAAATTTTAATTGAACGCCAAATGTATAAACTTTAGGTATGGGAATGTTTGCATAATCTTGTCCGCGGACAACATTTGATTTTCCCCAAGAGTTTACTTCAGGGTCATACCCCCAGTAATTATCAATGGATATTAAGTTTGAACCACTGATTGTAAAATTGGCATTTTTGATTCCTTTAAGAGGATTTTTTAAGTTATAAGATAATGATACATTACGAAGTTTGATAAATGAACCATCTTCGATAAATGCCTCATAAATTCTAAAACGGTTACCATAATAACCACGAGTATTGTTTTCTAATTCTGTACCGGCAAATTCCCATCCTGTAAATATTGATGTGCTGGATAACGGCAACGAGTAGGCCATACGTTTGTCCCAATCTAAGACATTATTTCCTTGAACAGCTTCAATATTCACATTTAAAGAGAAGTTTTTGTACTTAAATGTGTTGTTGACGGAGATTATATAGTCGGGACTGGTTTTTCCCAATACTTTTTTAAGAACTTCCCCTGTAGGTTGTCCATTGCTGTCAAAAAGTTGTACATAACTTTCAGGAAAACCGTCACCGTCCTTATCAATCATTTCTCCTTTTGCCAATTGCGGATTTCCGTTACTGTCCAATACCCAATTGCCTTGGCTGTCTGTGGCATAAAATGTACCGTAAAAAGTGGTTAAGGGATAACCGTTAGCTACTATTGAGTTGTCATTACCGAAAACATTTAAACTCAGATATCCGCCGTCAATATTTGAAACAACATTTTTGTTGGTTGAGTAATTAATAGCTAAATCCCAATTGAAATTTTTACTTTTATAAGGGTTTGCATTAAGTGTTAATTCAATACCGTCATTGGTAAGTGTTCCGACATTTGAGACACGTTTTGAATAGCCTGTAGAATAAGCTACAGCTTTACTCAATAACATGTCATATACATCTTGATGGTAAATAGTGAATTCAAGTCCGATACGATTGTTTAAAAAGGCGGCATCAAAACCGAATTCATATTCCCGTGTTACTTCAGGACGAATATTTTTATTGCCGTCAACTGAGTTTAAAATATAAGTGGTTTGTCCAAGATAAGAGGAAGGAGTATAAGTACTACCGTTTTTAACACTTATTAATGCCGGACTTGTTAAAACACTCATATTACCGGCTTCACCCCAAGCACCTCTGATTTTAAAGGAATTGATATATTTATCTAACCCTTTATTCCAAAAATCAAAATCTGATAAAACCATTGAACCGCTAACTTTAGGATAGAAAGTTTGAACACCATCTCCAAAAGTTGAAGCTTGATCCCAGCGACCACCTAAAGTTAAGAAAAGGCGATCATTAAAAGCAAAGTTTTGTTGAATCCAACCGCCCCAAATGGAGTATTCGTATAATGAACTGTTGCTGACAATATCATTAGCACCGTCCATACCTTCTAAATTGGGAAAAATGGGCAAGCTCGGCTTGCTTTGTGAGTTATATTTCTTTTTATCATATAAGTACTGATAACCGGCACCTGTAGAGGCTTTAATGTTATCAGTAATATAATAGTTATAGTTGGCTTTTAAGTGTGAATTGAAATTACCATAAACATTTTGACTGTATTGTAAGTCACCATCGGTATTTGCGGTAAAACCATAGGGTACTAAAAAGCGGCTGTTAGATGATGTGTAATCATAACCGAAAATATAATCAACGCTTAAACCTTTCATAGGCTTGGCTTGAATTGTAAAACTACTAATGACACGGTCAACATCTAAGGTGGCATCTATTTTATCTATACTTTCGTAAGGATTGCCTTGCCAACCCATATAGTTATAACTGCCGTCTTCGTTAACGGGATTGATGCTGTTATCGGCAAATAATAATGATTGTAGCGGAGCATACCTAAAATTACTACCACTGGCATAGGGTATTTCTTTAGTATTGTTATGTGAATACATAACCCCGACATTTAGGCGCAACCACTCTTTAATTTTCTGATTGAGTTTTAAATCAATATTCTTTCTGTTATAGTTTGAGTTTCTAATGATACCGTCATTGGCTAAGATAGAACCGCCGATAGCGTATGAAGTCCAGTCAGTTCCTCCTGAAATTTTAACACCATTATAACTTCCCATTGTTTTATCAAAAACATAGGATTGATAATCATAACGTTTGTCTATTGGAACAGGTACTACTTCACCATTTACTTTTTTCCATTTTAATAAGGCTTCATTATAGGGTTTATATTTTCTGACACTGTTAAAATTAATGCTGGAATTTACAGTGACAGTCGGTTCTCCGGTTTTACCTTTTTTAGTGAAAATTTGAATAATACCGTTACTAGCCATAGAACCATACATAGCTGATGCGGCAGGTCCTTTCAAGACTTCAATATGATCAATGTCATTCATATCAATATCCGATAAAGGATCGGAGCTTCCACCACTACCAATACCTTCACGAGCTTGGTTATTGATTATAATACCGTCTATCATAATCAAAGGATCGGAACTACCTAATATAGTTGAAGGACCTCTTAATCTAATAGAAATACTTGGTGCTACAGAGCCTGAATTTCTCATTATTTGAGCTCCGGGAATAGAACCTTGGAGAGCTTCTGAAACATTACTAACGGTCCGGTTGTTGATTTCATCCATTTTGACCGTATTAATAACTGTTCCCAGTTGCTTCTTGGTTACTGCACCACTTTGCGCTGTTACAACGATTTCATCAAGTCCCAAGGCATCGTCTTTTAATACAAAATCCATTTTGGGACCTGTTACGGTTTGAGTAACCGGAGACATGCCTATGAAACTGGCTTTTAGTTTGTCACCTTTTTTAGCCAAAATTGTAAATTGGCCATCAAAATTGGTAATTGTTCCATTGCTGGTGCCGACAATTGTAATTTCAACACCCGGCAAAGGTTCACCTTGCTGATTTTTTACAGTTCCGCTGACTGTAATTTGTGCTAAACCGTTTATGCTGTTTAAAACAAAGAACAACACAAACAGTAATTTTAAAGTTTGTTTTCTTTTCATCATAGTTTAAGTTTGTTTAAAATGGGGATAAAGTTAATATTTATTTTTTATTAAAATTAGTGTTTTGATTAGAAAAAAGATAAATAAGTGTTTTTTTATGGATTGATAAAAAAATTTGCATTTAATTTAAATTTATTGATTTTATATGGACTATTTTTATTAACATTGTTTAATTAATATGTATGATTGTTATGAAATTAGAACCACAATTCTACCAATTCTTAAAACAAGTAGCGGCTAATAACAACCGTGAATGGTTTAAAGCGCATAAAAATGAATTTGATAAAATGGTCTTTGAGCCTTTTAAAAGACTGACCGAAGCGGTTATTGCAAAAATGCAACAGATTGACCCGCAGATACAAATTGATTTTAAACAAGCAGCCTTTCGTTTTTACAGAGACACTCGCTTTTCTGCCGATAAAACTCCTTATAAACTATGGATGGGGGCCGCTGTGAGTAGAGACGGGCGTAAAAATACACGGTATCCGGAATTGTATTTTCAATTTGGACCGGGCGAAAATTTTATAGCAGCCGGTTTATACCGGCCCGATAAAGATACATTATATAAAATAAGAAAGACAATTGCACAAAATCCGCAGCCGTTTAAAGAGTCTATGACAGATTCGGATGTTTATAAATATTTTCCCGAAGGTTTTCAAGGTGAACGTAATAAACGCTTACCACATAAAGCATGGATGCAAGTAGCCCAAAATTATCCTTGTATATTAAACAAACAATTTTTTGTTGTTAAGTATTATCGTCCCGAAGATATCTTACGTCCGGATTTGGATGAATTTATTATAGCACATTATAGGGCGGTGAAAAAATTTAATAACTGGTTGTTAGAATTACATTAGGGCTTCCGAGCAGCAGAAATATAAAAATTACGCGTTTTAAAATTGTAAAGAATTTTATGCTTTTATGTGAAAAAACCATACATTTCTCATCGGATGACCGATTGTATTATGTTGGCATTCAATATTTAAGCGTTTTTTTTAGCAAGACCTACATTAATAATTTTTTTTAAACCAAAATCGGTATGTATTGGAACCTGACTTGATTACCAGCCTATATTTTCCAATCTTTAATAAAGAAATATCTATATTTGCTTTAGGTTTATCAAGTGATTTTTTTATAATTAAAAAGTCCTTGTAGTCATACAATTCATAACTCATTTTAGTTGCTTTGCGTAAGACTATCTGAATACGTTGCCTTGTAATATTAGGATAGACAGTCAAATCTTTATAGCTGTTGGGAGTAAGGAAATAGACAGCTGACACGGGTGTATCCACACTTTTAATAATGAGTTCGGCTTCTTTTAAATCTTCCGGTGCTCGAGCTTTTGATAACCATAGATTGATATGGATAAAATACCGGTTGTCATCAATTAAAGTTTTGTTGGGATAATACCACTCCGTAATTTGATATGAGGGTAAAGGCGCTTCAAAATTATGGTCGTTAAAACTTTTAAAATATAGCTGTTCTTTTTGCCAATCTATAACATGCGTGGTATAATTGCCTTGCAGGTGTAAGTTAAATTTTTTGGTGTTTTGCGGTATTTCGGGTTGAATCACATATTGCGCATTGGGAGCATTGTTTTGTCCCCATTTTGAAAATTCTATATCGGCTTCTTTCAAATATGTTTTGTAGAGAAACAATCCAGCAACTACATTTTTATCCAACAAATCAATCCGGCTATCTACGTAAAACCGGTGTAAACCATAATGTGTAGGTTGTAAACTTCTGATTTCCGCACCGGTCCATATACCATTTATTTTCCTAATTTTCAAATGCAAACGATGCTGATCATCCACCCAAACAGATTGATTGCTATCGTTCCAATAATTATTGTCAGGATTTCCTTTACCTTGCCGCACCAACCATTCCATTCCTGCAAAATGTATGATTCTAAAAGGCAATTGTGCAGACATACTAAAAATTAATAAGTTGATAATAATAAAAAAATAAAACCGAAACATATCGTATATTTGTTGCAAATAAAATGCCAAATATAAGCAAATGAACTTATTTTATGCACCGGGTTTAGACAAAAAAGCTACATCTTATGTTTTTGATAAAGATGAAAGTCGTCATATCAGCAAAGTTTTAAGAAAAAAAACGGGCGACACATTATTTTTGACCAATGGAAAAGGCCTGTTGTTCACTGCGGTTATTACAGATGATAATCCTAAAAAAACCGGAGTGAAAATTGAAAAAGCTACAACCAAATCAACCAAAAATTATCATGTTCATGTAGCAATGGCGCCTACCAAAAGCAATGACAGAATGGCATTTTTTTTAGAAAAGGCCACCGAAATGGGAATGGACGGATTTACGCCTGTAATTACTAAATATTCGGAGCGAAAAACAATTAACCATAGCCGGTATGAAAAAGTTGTAACGGCAGCCATGAAACAATCTTTACAATTTTACAAACCTCAAATTTCTGAAGCAACCGCTTTTGAGAAGTTTTTATCACAAGACTTCACCGGTTATAAAAAACTCATTGCATACTGTAATGCAGCCAAACCGGTTTTAGAATCCTTTTCAAAGAATGAAAATGTCCTGTTATTGGTAGGCCCCGAGGGTGGTTTTGACCAAAGTGAAATTGACCAAGCTTTGGCCGTGGGTTTTACACCGGTGTTATTATCTAACAATCGTTTGCGTACCGAAACAGCCGGATTGACCGGTGTTATGGCGGTTGCTTTAAAAAATCTTTAATAGGTTTTAAATTATTTTGTAATTTTAAGTTTTAATTCCTTGGTATGCTTGCGCAACATTATTTAAATATTTCTACCGATTTGATCAATCTGCTTTTGGTAGTGGTTTTTTCATTGGTTATCGGTTTGGAATTGCGTCAAAATAATTTAAATGAAAAGGCCGGAAGTTTGTTTGGCACTGATCGCACTCATGTTTTTATTGGACTTTTAGGCTATATTTTATTTATTTTGTCAGGGCCAAAACTTTGGTTGTATATCAGTGGCGGAATGGGTGTTTTGCTGTTATTGTCTATTTATTATCATCATAAAATCATTGAAAAAAATCAGTTTGGTATTACCTCTATTTTAGTGGCGTTAATCACTTATACATTGGCTCCGCTTATTTATACAAAACCTTTATGGTTGCCCATTGCAGTTGTTACTATTGTATTAATTATTGTTGAACTGAAAGGTTATTTTTGGAAATTATCAAGTCAATTTGATGAAAACGAATTCATTATTTTGGCTAAATTTTTATTAATTTCGGGCGTCGTATTACCTTTACTTTCTAACCAACCTATTAGTGCTCAAATCCCGGTTTCGCCCTTTAAAATATGGGCCTCTGTGGTTGTCATTTCAGGTATTTCTTATATTAGTTATTTGATAAAGAAATTTGTTTTTCCGCAAAAAGGTGCTTTTATAACCGGACTCTTGGGTGGACTTTACAGTAGCACTGCCACAACCATTGTTTTAGCCAAAAAAAGTAAATACACTACCGGTAATTATAATCAAATAGCAGCTGCAATAATTTTGGCAACCGGAATGATGTTTTTTCGAATTTTATTTTTAGCTTTTGTTTTTAAGGCATCGGCAGGGAAAGCATTGGCCTTACCTATGATTTTATTAGGTTTGTTATCGGCTTTAATTGCTTTGATTATTTATAAAACCGATAAAAATGTTACGGTAGAAAATAATTTTAAAGAAACGGAAGTCAAAAACCCTTTGGAATTTAAAACCGCTTTAATTTTTGCTTTTTTGTTTGTGTTTTTCAGCCTTTTGACCGAATATGTTTTAAAATGGTATGGACATCAGGGGTTGCATATTTTGTCATTTATAGTTGGTATAACAGATATTGATCCGTTTTTATTGAGTTTGTTTTCGGGAAAATATCATATTACCATACAAACTTTGGTGCAAGCTACTTTGATAGCGGTTACAAGTAATAATCTTATTAAATTGATTTATGCTTTATTGTTAGGGAACCGTAAAATTTGGCGTCCTCTGCTCATTGCTTTCGGGTTGATAATAACAGCAGGTATTTTGTTAATTGTTTTTGTTTAAAATAGGACTAATATAACCGGTTGACAAATCAGCTTAGTTTTTTATTATTTTTATGTCGTTGCTTGTCCCGTTGTGTTCTTTTGGCCATTTTTGCCTCCCAGGCTGCTTGTAAGTCCACACCTGTTTGATTGGCAATAGCCGTTAATACAAATAACACATCGGCTAACTCTTCACCTAAATCTTTATGTTTATCGCTCTCCTTTTCGGACTGTTCGCCGTAGCGACGTGCCATTATGCGGGCGACTTCGCCTACTTCTTCGGTTAGTATAGCCATATTGGTCAATTCGTTAAAATACCGTATGCCTATTTCATTAATCCATTGGTCTACTTGTTGTTGTATGTCTTTTAGAGGCTTCATTATTATTATTTTTTGACAGAATTATAATCATAAATAACACCGGCACTGTGGTCCGTTTTACTTCCGGTTACACTGCTTAATATATTGATTTGATTTTGGTCTTTTAATAATCCCAGCAATGCAAAAATCAAGGCTTCTTTAAATTCGACGGTTTGTTTGTCCGGTATGACAATTTCAGCAGGACTGTAATGTTGCAAACGTTTCATCATATATGTATTAAAAGCACCGCCACCGGTAACCAACAGATTGCCCTTATCTACTTTACGGGCTATTTGCATGGCAATATGCTCGGTATATGTTGCCAAAATATCTATTATCGGTAAATTATAACTGTTTAAGATGGGAATAATAGTTTCTTCAACAAATTCCCAGCCCAATGATTTGGGCTTGTCATCGGCATAAAACGATAAGCTGTTAAGATGAATGAGCAGGTCGGAGTTTATTCTACCACTACGTGCCAATTGTCCTTTATCATCATAAGCATAACCCATTTGTTTGGTATAATAATTCAGCACAATATTAGTCGGACAAATGTCATAAGCCAGGCGTTTGCCGTTTTTTTCAAATGAAATATTGGCAAAACCGCCAATGTTTAAACAATAATCGTAATCTCCGAATAATAAGCGATCGCCAATAGGCACTAAAGGTGCTCCTTGACCACCCAAGGCTACATCTTGACTTCGAAAATCGGTAATGGTTTTTATGCCTGTTTGCACATTTATTTGCGGACCGTTTCCTATTTGTGTCGTAAAACCGGTATCAGGTTGGTGAAAAACGGTTTGTCCGTGTGAAGCTATTAAATCAACCTGTTCTATCCGGTGTTTTTTTATAAATGTTTTGACCTGTTGTCCCAAAAAATTTCCGTATGCCGCATCGAGTTTAGCCAGATTAACAGCAGACATTTTATAAGCCTTTTGAAGTTTTTGTTGCCATTGGTCGGTGTAGGGGATGGTTTCGGCTTTTAATATTTCAAAACCGGTTAGGTTTTGTGTGTCAAAACGAACGTAAATCAAATCCAGTCCGTCGAGTGAGGTGCCACTCATTAATCCAATGACGTATTTTAACATTTCTTTATTTTTTTACCTGCTAATATACAGCTAAAAAATCATTTTTTTTTATTAAATTTGGTCACCTTAACAAAAAAACACAATTATTATATGGATTTTTCACTTACCGAAGAGCAGTTAATGATTAAAGAAGCTGCCAGAGATTTTGCCAACTTGGAATTACTTCCCGGCGTTATAGAAAGAGACGAAAAACAATATTTTCCTGCAGAATTGAGAAAAAAAATGGCCGATATGGGTTTTATGGGTATCATGGTCGATCCGAAATATGGCGGCAGTGGTATGGATACCATATCTTATATCAATATAATGGAAGAACTGTCAAAAGTTGAAGCTTCTGCCGGTGTTATTGTCAGTGTAAATAATTCTTTGGTGGCTTGGGGTTTGGAGCATTACGGCACAGAAGATCAAAAGCAAAAATATTTAGTGCCGCTGGCTACCGGAGAGAAATTAGGCGCTTTTGCGTTGAGCGAGCCCGAAGCCGGTAGTGATGCCACGCACCAACGCACTACGGCCAAAGATATGGGCGATTATTATTTGCTAAACGGTGTTAAAAATTGGATAACCAATGGTCATACGGCCGATACTTATTTGGTTATTGCGCATACACACCCCGAAAAGGGACATCACGGTATCAATGCTTTTATTGTTGAAAAAGGCTGGGAAGGATTTACCGTAGGGCCAAAAGAAAATAAAATGGGTATCAGAGCCTCTGACACGCATTCGCTTATTTTTCAAGATGTAAAAGTGCCTAAAGAAAATCGTATAGGTGACGATGGTTTCGGTTTTAAATTTGCCATGAAAACCCTCTCCGGCGGTCGTATTGGTATAGCTGCGCAAGCCTTGGGGATTGCACAAGGTGCTTACGAACGGGCTTTACAATATGCCAAAGAACGAGAAGCTTTTGGCAAACCGATTGCACACCATCAAGCTATTGCTTTTAAACTGGCCGATATGAAAGTTAAAATAGATGCGGCGCGGCATTTAATTATGAAAGCTGCTTGGGACAAAGATCAAGGAAATAATTATGACTTAAGTGGCGCTATGGCCAAATATTTTGCTGCTGAAATGGCTATGTGGGTGACAACTGAAGCTGTCCAGATTCACGGTGGTTATGGCTACGTTAAAGAGTATCATGTAGAACGTATGATGCGCGATGCCAAAATTACCCAAATATATGAAGGCACTTCCGAAATCCAACAAATTGTGATTTCACGTGCCATTACAAAAGAGAAAATCAGATAGCATAAGATTTGAAATACTATTAAGCCTGCCAATTATTAGTTTTTGGCAGGTTTTTTTATGGTATATTTCAATTTGGCATATAAAAACGGCGATTTTTGTAATAAGTATCGTCTTTTAAAATCGAGAAACCTGTTGTTTTTTATAAAAGACCGGTATTTTTGTGTCATTTGCCTAACAAATACTTTGGTATCGGATATTATTTGTTGTTCTTCAGAATGTAGCGCCAACATTGATAATTCTTTTAAATAGAGGAAAAAGGAAGCCGGAAAACTTGAGTTATGATCTGTCAGTTGTTGGTTGGTAAAAAGTTGTTGGAGTAGAATCAAACTTTGTTTTAAACCGTCAATATGGGCTTTTTGCTTTTTTTGATTGGTGATGGAACCTTGACGAATAATATAATGGTAGGCCGGAAATAAAATGTTGTTGATACGTTGAGCAATAGATGTGGCATAAAAAACCATGGCCATATCTTCATAATAACCGCTGTCAAACTGTAAGTGATGTTCTTTGATAAAGCCGGTACGCCAGAGTTTGACACAGGCTTTGGGTTCAATTAAAAAATCTTGATGAAAATACTCAAGACCGGTGATAGGTTTTGTAAAGGGGGGTAAATATTCCGGCATTACTTTTTTTTGACCGTTTTGGTGACGGATATATTGCATTTGCAAAATATCCAAATTTTCATCTTTTGATTTTTCATACAAAACTTCAAAACTATTTGGGTGGATATAATCATCACTGTCCAAAAAGAAAATATATTCACCGGTGGCTTTGGCCATACCCGAATTACGAGCTGCCCCTAAACCTAAATTCTCATGATGGGTTACTACTTCAACACGATTGTCGGACATTTTATATTGTTGAAGCAGGGTAGACGTTTTATCGGTTGAACCGTCATCTACAAGTATAATTTGTAGTTCGGATAAGCTTTGATTGATGACACTGTCTACGGCTTTTTGTAAAAATGCTTCCGAATTGTAGCAAGGAATTATAACTGATATTTTAGGTTTGTGAAACATATTAAATAAAATTGACTTCAGGTGTTAACGTAATAGCATATTTGTGTTGTATATCATCAATTATTTTATTGGCTAGGTCTTTTACTTCTTGCCCTGTAGCACCACCATAGTTGACCAATACCAAAGCTTGATTGGGATGCACGCCGACTGCACCAAAACGCTTACCTTTCCAGCCGGCTTGGTCTATCAACCAGCCTGCGGGTATTTTGTAAATATCTTTTTTATCAGTGTTGTAATAAGGTATCTGCGGGTAATTTTGTTGCAGGTTTTTGAGTTGTTGTTGGCTGACAAAAGGATTTTTAAAAAAACTACCGGCATTACCAATCTTTTTAGGATCGGGTAATTTGCTGCGTCGTATTTCCATTACGGCTTGAGCCACATCTTTGATACCGGGATGTTTAATATGTTTTTGTTTCAAGACTTGTTGAATAGCACCATAACCGGTTTTTAACCGGTAGTTTCTTTTATACAGTTTAAAAGTGACTTCATTGATAAAATATTGCCCTTTGTTTTCGGGTTGTTTAAAGATAGAATCTCTGTAACCAAATGCACATTCTTCATTAGTAAAAGTTTTAGGTTGACAAGTGGTCATATTTAGGGTATGGACACTTTCAATGACATCTTTAACCTCAACGCCGTAGGCACCTATATTTTGCATGGGTGCAGTGCCAACTTTGCCGGGGATGAGTGCCAAATTTTCAATACCACCGTAATTGTTATCAACAGCCCACAGGACAAAATCGTGCCAACTTTCGCCACCTTTGACCTTGACTGTTATACTATCTTCATTTTCGTCAACGATACGCTTGCCCAAAATGTTATTGTGCAGAACAATGCCTTTAAAATCATTGAGAAACAGCACATTACTACCTTGTCCCAAAATAAGTTTGGGCATATCCGGCATATCGTCTATAATGGTTAATAGCTGCTCTTCGGAATCTATCTCTGCCAACCAATCGGCCTTGGCATCAATGCCAAAAGTATTATATGGTTTTAATGAAATATCCTTATACATCAATCATTTATTCTTTTGTTGATTGTAAAGAGTTACGGCTTTTTTAAGCAATTCGGCCGAGCGTGTCAAATCTTTTTCATTTAACACATAAGCAATTCTGATTTGCTTGGTGCCTTGTCCTTGGGTAGAATAAAAACCGGCAGCAGGCGCCACCATAACCGTTTCGTTGGCATCATCAAATTCTTCTAAAAGCCACCGGGCAAAACTTTCGGCATTATCAACCGGCAGTTCTGCTATAACATAAAAAGCACCTTTGGGTTCGGCCACTTTTATACCGTTTATTTCTTGTAATTTTTTTATTAAAGTATCACGCCGGTTTTTATATTCATGGATGACATCATCAAAATATGATTGGGGTGTGTCTATGGCTGCTTCGCCTGCTATTTGTCCCAAGGTAGGCGGGCTTAAGCGGGCTTGGGCAAACTTCATGGCGGTTTGCAACAAATCTTTATTTTTCGAAATCAAAACACCGATACGAGCCCCACACATACTGTAACGTTTAGATACGGAATCAATGATAATGGCATGCTTATCCATGTCCTTTTGATGCAGAATGGAATGGTGAGTGGTATCACCGTAGATAAATTCGCGGTAAACTTCGTCGGCTATGATAAAAATATCATGTTTTAAAGCCAGATTCCGCAATTGTTCTATTTCTTTTTCACTGTAAACATATCCCGTCGGATTACCCGGATTGCTGTATAATATGGCTTTGGTTTTTGGTGTAATCAGTTTTTCAAATTCTGCAATGGGGGGTAAGGCAAAATTATCATCAATCGATGAATGTATCGGCACTACATTGACAGCATTTTGTTTGGCAAAACCGTTGTAATTGGCATAAAATGGTTCGGGTATGATAATTTCATCTCCGGGATCGGCTATACTGCCAATGGCAATAGATAAAGCTTCGGATCCACCGGTTGTAACAATTATATCATCCGCGGTGATGTCAATCCCGTTTTTTTGGTAGTAGCCGGCTAATTTTTGCCGGTAACTTTCATAGCCTTGCGACGGACTGTAGGCAATCAAGTCCAAGTCAATGTTTTTGATGGCATTCAAAACATTATCGGGGGTTTTGATATCGGGCTGACCAATATTCAAATGATAGACTTTTACACCGCGTTTTTTAGCGGCATCGGCAAAAGGCACCAGTTTACGAATAGGTGATGCCGGCATGTTTTTTCCTTTATTTGATAATTGTGGCATAACTGCAAATTTATTAGTCAAAATTAAGCATAAAAATTGAGAGAAATAAAGACATTTATTATTAAAAAATGAAAAATTCACTTAATTAATCTGCATTGAATATGGTTAAAAATCTAAATATGATGTAACCTGTTGATTATAAAACTATTAAATTTTAAGAAAACAGGAAAATATTGTCGTTTCGGTCTAAATTTAACTAAATCTACAATCTACTTCGTTAAAATGTATTAATATAGGGCTTGCTGAAAAGGTCGGAAGTGCAATAGATTTGTAATTTGTGAATTGTAAATGTATATAGATACTTCAAAGTGACCAAGTTGCAAAGCTGTTGTGCTTCCGAGCAGCAGAAATATAAAAGTTACGCGTTTTACAAGTGTAAGGAATTTTATGTTTTTATATGAAAAAAAATATACATTTCTCATCGAATAAGCGATTGTATTATATTGATATTCAATATTTAAGCGTTTTTCAGCAAGCCCTAATATAACTCGTTATTCTAACACATTTGTAACTTGTATCTTATGTATTTATAGAATTTTAACCGGTAATAAGGACGAATTTGATTTTAGGAATTAGTTTTATCCTTATCTTTGAAAAATCAAAACCGGTTTGAATGAATGTGAATATTTTTTGGTTAGCAGCTCTTTCTTATTTTATTGGATTTTTATTTTTATTGCTGATACGTTCTTATGATAAGTATGACAAAGAACCATTGGGACGTTTGGTTTTATTTTCATTTTTGGGTGGCATAATTTCCGTTTTGGTTTCTACATTTTTATACTTGTTTATTCATCCCAAGTATAATTTGACCGATGCCATTTTAAAAGTTGGCACGGTTGAAGAATTTTCAAAATTGGCGACGCTTTTTTTACTTTATCCTTTAATCAAAAAAGAGTTTGACGAAATAGTGGACGGTATTATTTATGCGGCAGCCATATCTTTAGGCTTTTCCGTTATAGAAAATATTTTTTATGCCTCGCATGCCGTCTTTCCTTATACACTATTAGCCAAACGTTTTTTATTTGCAACTATAGGTCATATTTCGTTTTCGGTATATATGGGAATTGCTTTTTATGTGCACAAAAGAATTCATCGCAATTATTTAGGTTTATTATTGGCTTTTATTTTGGCTACCTTGGCACATGGTTTATACGACGGCTTTATATTTAATAAAAATTTGGTGGCTTTATTTTTGCCTGTTTATTTGTTATTGATTTATTTTCAATTCAGATTACTCAAAGTAGCTTATGCCTATTCAAGGATGAAAGCAGATTTGTCACTGTCAAATATGCGTTTATCATCTCAAAAAAACACTGTAAAATGTTGTAATTGTCATTCGGAAAATACAGATTTATATCAATTTAACGGGGTTAAAATTTACAAATGTCAGACTTGCGAAAACAGTATTTTGTATGAGAAAGATTTTGATAAACTATTGAAATTTTACCGGCCAAAACTTAATCGAAAAAAATTTATCAACAGTTTAAAACAATTGCGGCATAATTTGGCATTGGATAATGAAAACAGGCTAATTTATTATACCGAAAAACAACGCTTAAATGTTAAATTGATGCACTTGGAAACCTGGTTTAAAACTGAAAATATTAAGGACTTAAAGCGATACCATAAAACTATGGAAGGTCGTTTGTTTAATCAACTGGGTTTTAAATATCTAAAATAATATGACACCAAAACGTATTTTTATAGGCAGTTTTATTCATGGTAACGACATTTTTCAATTATATAATGAAGTGCAAAAAATATTAACACCGGTTATTTTTAAGGCTAAATGGACGCGACAACCGGAAAATTTACATATTACTTTTCATTTTATAGGTGAAATGCCTAACAATGAGATTTTGAAATTAAAAAATGTATTACAACCGGTATTAGAGACCAACTATCCCGTTGATCTGCATTTGAACGGCCTTAAATATTTTAAGCGAAAAAATAAGCCGTCCGTTTTATATATTAATGTTGATGACCAAGGCCAAGTTTTGCAAAATATATACCGTCAAATACAAATAATTTTATTTGAAAACGGTTTTATCGATCAGCCCCGGATCCATTTTAAACCGCATATTACTTTGGCACGTATTAAAAGGGTTACACCTGATTTTTACCAAGCTGTTGAAAATATTAATGTGGACATACATTATACCAAGCCAGTTAAAATTCAGATTATTGAAAGTATACTGCAACCGGAAGGCGCGATTTATAAAGAATTAAAATTTTGATTATTTTTGACAGTAAATTAACCGATTTATTATGAAGAATTATTTAGAGCTCTTGCAACATATTTTAGACAACGGCACCGAAAAAAACGACCGCACCGGCACCGGTACCATTAGTGTGTTCGGTTATCAAATGCGTTTTGATTTACAAAAAGGATTTCCGTTAGTTACAACAAAAAAAGTGCATTTAAAATCTATTATACACGAATTGCTTTGGTTTTTAAACGGTGATACCAATATTAAATATCTGCAAGAAAATGGAGTGCGTATATGGAATGAATGGGCCGACGAAAACGGAGATTTAGGTCCTGTTTACAGTGCA
>JAMOMQ010000002.1 GCA_027066995.1 Flavobacteriales bacterium | reverse complement strand
GTTAATCATTTTATGTTATTTGTTCAAATGTAGAATTTTTCAAATTCTTTCTCTTTTGTCTTGATACAAAAGAGACAAAAAATCTAGGCTGACGAGTATTTTTCTAAATTTTTCGTTTGTTCGCTAAACAAAAAGAACTCGCTACGCTCAGACAACTTTTTGTTTTTACGCTCTCTTCTCTTCAAATTTTACAAAAAATCCTCGATAGGCCGGGGGCTCTCGTAGTAACCTTTTGCTTGGATTGTTTGTTTATTATTTACTTAGTAAGCGGCTGCGTTACTTCCCTCCCTGCGTCGGGGCACTCAGCTATCTAACAATGAATGCACAAAAGGTCATTGAGTGCTCCGAACTTGCTTCGGAATGTATCGAAATGACCGGTGGTTTGATGCATTTATATTAGTTAATAGAAAACTCGTAGGTTTTTTATGATTTATAGAATCTTTAATCTCAACTCCCCCACATATTATAATATTCCTGCACAAGTTTAGGGCATATAAACCGGTTTGTCCAAAATAACCGGTGCCGTTAAAGTGTATAGCTTGGATTGGCCTTCCAGTTTAATTTTAAACACCAAAGTTTCCTGCCTGTCTGCTTTGGCCAAGTCCGGTATAGCAATAGTAGATGTTAAAAGGTATTGTCCGGGAGGTATCGCTTCCAAATCGGAATGCGCTACTCCGTTTTTCAAATCTTTGATAGTCAAATGTTCCAACAAAACGGAATTATTTTGTGATTTAACCGATACTTCATCTAAAGATACCGGTTTATATAGTTCAAACCTGACTGTATATCTGATATGATTGGGCGCATTTTTTACGCCGGCATACAGAATTTGTTTTTTGGCTTCTATGATTTTGCCATAATCGTTTTTACAGCCGGTCAACACTAATAAAACCAAGGCTATCCATATGTATTTATGTGTTTTCATACTAAAAGTTTTGTTATAAATAATCAATAGTTATACCATTTATTTTTTTTGATAATACTCACGTGCTATTATTTCTACTTCTTGATACCAATCCGCACCGAATTTTCTTATCAACGGCTCTTTTAAAAACCGGTAAAGCGGCACTTGCAACTGTTTACCCAGCTCGCAAGCTGCACTGCAAATATCCCACCGGTTGTAATTAACCGCCTGAAACTCAACATAATCCTTAACACGCACCGGATACAAATGACAAGAAATGGGTTTTTGCCAATCAATTTTTTTGTCCAAATAAGCTTTTTCAATACCACAAAGATAGGTGCCGTCTTCATTTTGAGTGACATAAGCACACTCTCTGTCGTTAATAAGAGGTGTGGTTAGTTCGCCTTCCTTGTCAATAACATATTTTCCTTGTTGTTCAATGGCCTTAATGCCCTCATTGGTCAAATAGGGTTTTACCGTTTCAAAAATACGGTCTAACACAGCCTTTTCCTCTTCTAACAAAGGGGCACCCGAATCGCCTTCTACACAACAAATACCCTTGCATGCATTCAGATTGCAAACAAATTCCTTTTCAAACAAATCGTCGGTGATAATGGTTTTACCTACTTGAAACATAAAAAATAGTTAAATGTTAAAGTTCGTCTATATAGTTTTTGAGCAAATTTTCAATGGCTTTTTTAACCGCTTTATGTTTGCCTATAAAATAATTGGTCATAATAGAAAAACCGTAATATTTGCCTGATTTGGCTTTAAATATACCGGTATAATTTTGCACTTTACTGACCGAGCCGCTCTTGACCCAAATTTGCGATTGCACCGGATCATTCAACAAAAACTTTTTGGCATAACCGTCCTCGCCGGCATGTGGCAAAATATCCAATACAACGCCCAAACCCAATTTGTCTGACATCAATTTTAAAAAACGGGTCATTTGTGCCGGCTGCACCAAATTGTCCGGTGCCAATCCGCAACCGTCTTCAATATCGGCTTCTTCAAATCCATAATCCGCAAAAAAATCATGTATTTGTTTTTTATCCAGATAGCCGTTGGCCGGTTCGCTGCCGTTGATCAGCAACCAAGCCAAAGCTTCGCTAAAATGATTCATACTGTAGTCATTGGTAATCTTTACAATCTCAATCAATGGTTGCGACCGGTGTTGCCACAATATTTCCGGATATTTTTTTTGCTTGTAACGAATTTGAACATCTTTGACTCTGATACCGTTTTCAGACAATTGACGTTTAAAAATCTGCAAAAACGTCAAGGGCGGATTGGGCATGCCGCCTTTAACTCTAAAAACTTTTTTACCGGCCGGAATAGTGCCGAGCATATAACGTTTTTTTACATAAGGAGCAGCATAAATATAAGCCTGATCACCGGTACCACGCGCCGCTGTTGTTACTTTACTGATAAAGGTATAATCTTCTATTTTAGGATCGGTATATAATACTTGTGTGGGCGTGCCAATCACGGGGCTGCGTTTGAGATAAATATCCAACCGGTTATCATTAAAATTAAAATCCCAGGCGCCGGTGCCGTAGTAATTTCCGATATCTTCAATAGGCCAACTGCCCGGTGCGGGATAACGCCAACCGTTGAGCTCCATCACCAAACGGCCTGTAATGCGTTGGATGCCTGTGGAACGTAATTTGGCTGTCATTTGCCCAATCAAATCCTTATAATCTTCCTGCATCCGTTTAGAACCGAAAGACGGATCGCCCGAAGGCTGAATAATCAAATCGCCGAATAAAACCTTGTTGACAATCTTACCGCTGTAAAGCATTTTGGTCTGAAAACGAAAGTCTTTACCAAACCGGTCTATGGCAGTGAGCGTATATAATAATTTTAAATTGGACGCCGGCGTAAAACTGTGACGGGCATTGACATCAACCACCTCTTTACCGGTGCTCATACTACGTATGGATATACCGTAATGGGCATTTTTGAGTTCGGGTGTTTTGTCAAAATCCGATAAATCGGTTTTAAAACGCTCTTGTTGGTCATTTATGGCATTCTGACCATAGGCAGCTACCGTCAAAAAGATAAAAAAAAGTAATTGTTTCATAAGACAGGTTTATTAAAACGATAATAACAAGTTGTCATTATTGATTATTTATTCAAACTTATTGGCCAGTTGTCCGCAAGCAGCATCAATATCTTGACCTTTACTGCGCCGCACGGTTGCCATAATACCGGCACGTCCCAAAGCTTTTTTGTAAGCCTCCAAAACAGATTCATCCGCTTGTTGAAAACGGTCGCTGTCATCTATCGGATTGTATTCAATCAAATTGACCTTTGAAGGCACTTTCTTGGCAAAATCCACCAAGGCTTTTATAGATTTTTCGTCATCGTTAATACCTTTAAATACCAAGTATTCAAAGGTGACTTTGCGTTTGGTTTTTTGATACCAATATTGCAAAGCCGACAGCAATTCTTTCAATCCGCCTTGGCGTTTGTTAACCGGCATTATTTCGGTACGTATTTCATCAATAGCCGAATGCAAAGATACTGCCAAACCTACTTTGGTTTGCTCATCGGCCATCCGGCGTATATTTTTTGGAATACCGGAAGTGGATATGGTAATACGCCGCGCAGCCATACCCAAAGCCTTCTCGGATGTAATTTTTTCTATGGCTGACATCACATTATCATAATTGAGCAAAGGTTCGCCCATACCCATAAACACGATGTTGGTCAGCGGGTGTCCGTAATATTCCAAACTTTGTTTATTGGCTTCCACTACCTGATCAACTATTTCATCGGGGGTCAAATTGCGCATGCGTTTAAGACGGGCCGTAGCGCAAAATTTACAATCGAGCGAACAACCTACTTGCGACGACACACAAGCCGTGGTGCGTTTGTTGGCGGGTATCAACACCGACTCAACCACCAAATCGTCTTTTAACCCGACCGCATTTTTAATAGTGCCATCGGTACTGCGCTGAAATTTTCGTATTTTAATATACGGAATGCTAAAATTGGCTTCTAAAAATTGTCTTAAATCTTTAGACAAATTAGTCATTTCGTCAAAATTACGCACATTTTTCTTCCAGAGCCATTCGTAAACTTGCTTGGCACGAAAAGCTTTTTCGCCGTGTTGGACAAAAAAACCGGTTAATTGATCTAAAGTATAACTTCTGATATTGGGTTTTTGACTCATATTTTACAAAGGTAATTGATTTTTTTATTTAATACCTAAATGACAAATATTTTAGCAGGGCAAACTCATACTTTATACCAAAACAACCTTTCCAAAATCTAAAAGGTTTTTTGAAAAATGAAAATGAAAAAAGGCTTGGGTTTTAATACAGTTCATTCCGAACAAAAGCAAGGAATCTAATATTTGATAATCAATAGCTTATAGTTTTAGTATTATATGAATGGTTTATAAAAAACACTTTTAAGACAGCATCATTATACAAAAAAAACTGCTCTTAAAAAAAAGAGCAGTTTTCAGCTTGTTTATTTGTATAACCCTAAATTTATATAAAATCGATATAATAATAAATTCAAGGATTTACTGTTATTTCAATGGATAATTTATGATGTCCCAAAGTGAGTCCGGAACAAGATTCGTCAAAAAAAATTGTTGCGAAATAACCACAAATTAGTACTAACAGCTAATTTCCATTAAATTCGTGATAAAACCAAATTTAATGAGTTTAATTTATCCGGAATAATACCAAAATGAACTCTGC
>JAMOMQ010000001.1 GCA_027066995.1 Flavobacteriales bacterium | reverse complement strand
TGACTTATATTACTAAAAATATAAAGTTACAAAAAAAACATTTAAAAAAACAAATATTTTCTACCAAGGTTGATGAAAACAAAAGTTAACTTGGTGAAATTGTATAAGGCCGGAGGATTGGTAAGGGAAGGATTTCGTGTATATGAAGCAGCAGAATTTTATAGTTATAGAAAGAAGTGTTTCGTATATTTTGTATTTGTTTTCGTAAGTTTTGCTATCCTTCCATTTTTTTGATTTTTCAATATACTTCTCTGTATTTTAACTTCAATTAGCAAGCCTTCTTTTTTTAAAATTTTTATCTTATTCTTTAAATTCAAGTTGCTTCAAAAATAATACTTTAATTACACAAACACTTTAAACTATCTATCGTTGGTTTCTTATACTTCGCATTGAGTTAATTTGAAATTAAGTTGAAATTGCAATCAACCATAATCCTGTTAATATAAATAAAAATGAACTAAATAACAGTAATGCATTTTTTTTCTTACTTAATGGTATTTCTATTTTCTATATTTATCTTAAAATTTTAAAACTTTTCATAATCTTCTCTCCTACTTGAATGAAATTATCAAATTCATTTATTTCTGTTGTAAATGTTAATACAAATGCTTTACTATCAATAACCCAATAACATTGAATAAATTTCAAATCGAAAACACCTAGTTTTCCCGTATAAATTATTTTTTGATGTTCAAACTCTTTTTCAGAAATTCTCCTAGATTCAATTATTTTTCCATTTGTAACCAAGGTTCTAATTTGATTTTCCGAAATTTCAACATATTCGTCAAGTGTAATGTTTGAACCAGTTAAATCTTGAATTATTAAATTTATATTTTCTCTAAATTTATCAGATGGATTTGAAAGTTGACTAAATAGAATAAACTTAGTTCCCATCTGACCAGATTTGTTTAATTCCCAATTATCAGGATATTCAATTTTAAAATTATTTTCTGAAATCGTTTTCCATTTAGTTTGTCCAAATATAAATACTGAATTAATTGTAAGTATTAAAAATATTAGTATTTTGTTCATTTTGGTTTATGTTTTTTATGCAAGGTAACGGTTTAGTGTATGAAGCAGTAGCGTGATAAAATTCACTGTCTAAACAATTTGTACCAAATATACATTAAAAAGTTCACTTTTACATACAGATACATAAAAAACATTTGTGCTGTCATTGCGAGGCGCGAAGCAACGAAGCAATCTCTATAAATACAACACAGGCGTTCAATAAGGGAAAGTTCAGTGCTAAATTGTTTGAGATTGCTTCTTCCTCGTTCCTCGTCATCGCAATGACATTATTGAAATTATGCATTTTAAGACAGTCTTGTTAAGCAGGTTTTATATAGGAAAGATAGCAAAATTCTTTGAATTTTGCGGGCAATTGCACAACTGTCTTAAAATTAACCACTTAACCGCTATGAGTTATATGCTTTGTTGCCGGCTTTTTATTATTTATTTTTATTTTATTCATTATTTATCGATGGTGGAGGCGGTGGTGGAGGCGGTGGTGGATATGTTTTATATTGAAAATATTTAAATTGGAAGTCATCAACAATAGTCGTGTCTTTTTTCAATTCAACATTTTTATATAATTCCATTAATCTATGGAAAAGTATTCTTAATTCAATTGGTTCTTCATTAAAACCATAAGCACTACTTTCATAGGTTCCATTTTTTGTTTTAATTATAACACCGCAAGTTTGATCGTCAGTCCAATTTGCAGAATACATTTTTTTTAAACTATCAAGTTTAATATTATTTATTTCAGATTTTATCGTTTTCAGTTCTTTTTTTGATAAAACACCTGAATATAATCCTTCTTTTTTTGTAAACATTTGTCCATTAAACAGAATATTTCCAATACTATCAATTTCTAAATACATAGACGGACAAGTCCCGAAGCAACCTGTACTGTAAAATCCAATTCTAATAATATTCCAATCACGATATTTATTGATTTTTGAAAGTTTAATTAATTCAAAATTTTGTTCTTTTTCGTGTCTAAATAATTCTTTTGTTTGGCTTGACAATGGTTTAAGAAATAATGTTTTGTTTGAAATACTGTCAATTAAAAAGTCATATACAATTTTTCCTCCGTCTATATTATTTCGTCTTTCACGAATTCTTTCTTTTATCTTTAACGTATCTCCTGCAATCCAATATTTTGAAAATTCTCCCCAAGGATATAAGTATGAGCAAGTGCTATCTTGAAAAGTGAAAATGTATGCAGTTTTTTTCCAATTTCCATTAAAGTATTCAGTTTTCCAATTTCCTTTGATTTTTTGATTTATTGAAATAGGTTTATTTATTTGACTTTGTGAACAGCCAAATAGACTTAATATTAGTATCAATATACCAATTCTATTTTTCATCTTTCTAATTACACAATTGTCTTAGAATTAAGCACTTAACCGCTATGAGTTATATGTATTGTTGTGCATTAGTTATTTCTTATTATTATCTATCAAATATACAGTTCCTTTTCCTAAAGCATCAAGCTTTTGAGTTAACTCATTCAGTTTATCAAGAAAAAACAGTGTTCATTTAGATATATTTTCATTTTCTTTGCTCTTGTTTTTTGTCTACAACCCTCATCTATCACAAATAAACAAATCAATTAGCCATATCACTGATAAATTTGATTCGGAACAGGCGCAAGTCTTCGTCTTCGTATTCGCCGTCAAATTCTTCCATTGCCAAGCTTATTTTATCAGATTCGGCTTCCATAAAGTAGTCGTGTAGTTCTTCGAGTTGGTCTTCATCAAAAATTTCGTCTAAATAATAGTCGATATTGAGTTTGGTGCCCATATAAACAATTTGTTCCATTTCTTTGAGCAGTTCATCCATAGTCAAGCCTTTGGCGGCAGCTATATCATCCAAAGGAATTTTACGGTCGGTGTTTTTGATAATAAATATTTTTAAAGCCGAGCGGTTGGCAGTTGATTTAACCACAAAATCTTCAGGACGAACAATATCGTTTTCTTCAACATATTTGGCAATCAACTCTACAAAAGGTTTGCCGTATTTACGGGCTTTCCCCTCTCCTACACCATAAACATTGGAAAGTTCTTCAATACTTACAGGATATTTCAGCGCCATATCTTCCAGTGAAGGCTCTTGAAATATTACATAAGGCGGCACACCTTTTTGTTTGGAAACATCTTTGCGCAAGCCTTTTAACATTTTCAAAAGCTTTTCATCGGCTCCGGCCGGTTTTGCGGGGCCGGTATTTGAGCTGGCCATTTCATCATAACGGTGGTCTTCGGTCATCATAAACGAAGTAGGTTGCGCTAAAAAATCGCGACCTTTTTCCGTGAGTTGCAAGACCCCGTAATTTTCAATTTGTTTTTTAAGATAGCCGGCGACAAGTAATTGTCTGATTAAAGCCATCCAATAGGCTTCGTCTTTATCTTTTCCTATACCGAAGTAACTCTGTGTGTGTGTGTTATGCGATTTTATTAAAGCGTTTTCTTTACCAATTAAAGTGTTTATAATTTCTTTTGACTTATAAATTTCTTTGGTTTGATCAACTACTTTTAGCACTTTTTCGGCCTCATCTTTAGCTTCAATTTTCTTTTTGGGATTGCGCACATTATCATCCATATCTCCGCCTTCTCCGGTAGCCGGATCAAATTCCTCGCCAAAATAGTGTAATAAAAATTGTCTTCTGGAAATAGAGGTTTCGGCATAAGCAATCACTTCGTTTAACAAAGCGGTTGCAATTTCTTTTTCGGCTACGGTTTTATTTTGGGTGATAAATTTTTCAAGCTTTTCTATATCTTTATAACTGTAAAATGCCAAACAATGCCCTTCACCACCGTCACGGCCGGCTCTACCTGTTTCTTGGTAGTAACTTTCCAAACTTTTGGGCATATCATAATGCACAACAAAACGCACGTCAGGCTTGTCAATACCCATACCAAAGGCAATGGTAGCCACTACGACATCTGCATCGTTCATCAAAAACATATCTTGATGTTTTGAACGGGTTTTGCTGTCCAGTCCCGCATGATACGGAATGGCCTTAATGCCGTTAACTTGCAAGGTTTGCACCAGCTGTTCTACGGATTTACGACTTAAAGTATAAATGATACCCGATTGACCTTCGCGCTGTTTGATAAACTTAATCAACTCTTTATCAACATCTTTGGTTTTCGGTCTTACTTCGTAATATAAATTGGGCCGGTTAAACGATGCTTTAAAGACATTGGCGTCTTGTATGTGCAAATTTTTTAAAATATCTTCTTGCACTTTTTTAGTGGCCGTGGCTGTCAGGGCAATAATGGGTAAGTCCGGATCAATCTCATTGATTATTTTACGCAGATTGCCATATTCGGGTCTGAAATCATGTCCCCACTCCGAGATACAATGGGCTTCATCAATCGCTATAAACGAGAGTTTAACAGAGCGTAAAAATTCAACATTTTCTTCTTTTTTTAAAGATTCGGGGGCTACATATAACAATTTGGTGATACCGTTTTGTATATCTTCTTTTACTTGCCGGATTTCACTTTTGTTTAAAGTGGAGTTTAATAAATGAACAATACCCGGATTTTCGGAAATACCCCGCAATGCATCAACCTGATTTTTCATAAGTGCTATCAAAGGTGATACTACGATGGCGGTGCCTTCTTTTAGCAAAGCAGGT